>JBJTGE010000018.1:0-15680 GCA_046093785.1 Spartobacteria bacterium | reverse complement strand
GATTGGTCAGAGAGGGTTTGAGCTTGTGACCATTTGCAGGATGGAGGCGGGGTTGATGGATTTTGCCTTGTCTTGGATTTGTGGAAGGTAGCGGGTGTGCATGTCGCGGGCCTGGGATTGCAGACTGGTGAAGAGTTCCCGAGCTGATGCGGTGTCGAGGCGGCGTCCGCCTTGGTAATAGCGCTCCGCCAGTTGGCCGAGGGCGTAGGTGGAGGCGAAAGAGAATGCGGAGCCAGTGATCTGATCGGCGGCTTTGCCAGCGAGCTTGCCTGCGACTTTCTTTCCGATGCCTCGCATGAGTTTTCTGGCGAAACCCTCGACCACCTGCGAACCCAAGCCGACGCCTGCGACGGCGAGGAATTCCTTGATGCTGGAGCGGTCGAGTTCCACTCCGTGGGAGCGACCGATGCCGTGCACCATTTTCATTTGAAGAGGAATGATGGCCATCGTGGCCAAGGTGTCCGGAAGAAGTTCGAGGGCGCCGTTCAGAATCGCGTATTTGAGGATGGTGCTGCTGTTATCGACGGCGGATGGCGAAGGTGCTGCGGGAGCGACGGGAACGATTTGATACTCTGGAAGCCCGGGTGTCGATTTGGGGGCCTCGCTGGAGTTGAGCCCCAATTGGGTTTGCAACTCCTGGAGAAACTTTTTTTCTCCGTCCGACAGTGATCCATCCGACTCGCAGACGCCGAGTGCCATTTCATAAGCGAGGAGGCGCTCGTTGGGATTTGCCAATGAGGCCACGACTGCGGGCAATTCAAGACGCCCGGTGAGGATGCGGCGAGAGAGTGCTCCAGGGTCACCCAAGCCCATTTCCTCGCACAGGCGCGAGATTTCGTTGCGTTCGGAGTCGGATTGAACGCCGTCACAAAATGCCGCGAAAAGGCAAATGGACAGAAGGGCCTCGTCGGCGGATGAGTTGAGGTTTTCGGGAATGGTCATATCTCAATTGGGCAGGAAATTCAGCCACTCGAAAACTTGTTTGCCGAAGAAGAACAGGGCGAGGGCGACAAGGGCGAAGTAGATAATGGTCACCACTCCCCAAGCCAGTGACACCACAATCATGAGTCCATCGCGCTCCAACCAGCCCAAGCAGGCAAAAACGATCATGAGGGCGGGGAAGAAATTGTTCAGCGGAAGATTGGCAAGCGGGATGGCCAACAAGGCTCCGCCTGTGAGAATGAGCCACCCGACAAGCTTGTGGCCGCGATCGCCGCTGATCCATGACTCCAGACGCTCGCGGGTGAAGACGCGGCAGAATTTCAAAAGCTTCCGGGAGAATCCCAACACGGCCAGCCAGAACTTGCCTTGAATGCGCAACTCGCCGGCGGCTTTGGGCAATTCCGGGCGGCTCTTGCCCCGGACCATCTGCCACCCGAGGGCTACAAATGTGGCGCCGCAAATCATGGTCAATGGACCAAGCGGCAGGGGCTGCACAAAAGGAACAGCGAGGAGAAATGCGGCGAAGCAGAAGGAATTCGAACCGATTCGCGATATGACTTCCGAGAGTTGAATCCCCTCCCCGCGCGCATGCTCCGCGCAGTGGTCGAGAGCGGCGTCGATGCGGGTGTCGATCTGGGTTTCAGAACTCATGCCTTGGCGGGAGCAGGCATATTGTAATCTTTGAGATTCGCGTTTCTTTCAAAGACGCGGGCCACGATGCGGGCATCATCCGTAAGACCGATTTCAGGAATGGAGTCGGGAATGATATCCGCCCCCTTGAGAATGTAGTAGGCGGCCACACCTGCCTCGGCGAGATGCTTGGGAAGGGGATCGGAACTGCTGGAGACATCGGGGGATTGAAGTATGCGGATGAGGGTTTCCACGCCTTCGATCAGGTCATAATGAACCCTCGCCTGCTCGGTCTCCATCTTTGCCCGCAAGTTGGGAATCAAGTCCACAAGCTTGATGAGGCTCTTCGAGGTGAAGTTCGCCCTCTCGGCTTCAATGAACTCGTCGATGGATACGGCTTTTTGAGGATTCAGTGGTGACACGATGATAGTTGCCCTGTGGGTAAGTGGTTTCACTCCTCATCCCTTCTGCCCATGAGCAAAGGAAGAAGGTGCCAGATAAAGTAGGCAAGGGATGTGATGAAGGCGGCGACATAGGTCCAGGCGGCGGCGTTGAGGACGCGGTTCACGCCATCCTCCTCGTGCATGGCGGCGAGGATGCCCGAGTGGCGCAGTGCGGCTTTGGCGCGGGCTGATGCATCGAATTCCACAGGAAGCGTCACGAGGTTGAAAAGCATGATGACACCCCAACCGGCCGCCATGAGGATGATGCCCGTGTGGGTGTTCACAAAGCCGGTGAACATGCCGATGAGCGGAAGCCACATGACGAGTTGGCTGGCGATCTGGGTGGCACCGACAGCGGCCATGCGAAGATGGAGCGGAGCGTAGGCGCGGGCGTGCTGGATCGCGTGCCCCGCCTCGTGCGCGGCAACGGCCAGCGCGGCGATGGAGGTGCCGCTGTAGTTGCCCTCACTGAGCACCAGGCGGCGATGGGAAGGGTCGTAATGGTCGGTGAGTTCACCGGGGCAGGATTCAATGGTCACACCATCGACGCCCGCATCCTGCATGACCCTTGCAGCGGCTTGCGCGCCGTTGAGGCCGGTGAGAGAGGGCTCTGCCGCGTATTTGCGATAGACGCTCTTGACGCGCATCGAAGCCCAGAATGAGAGACCCATTGTGCCGAGGAATAGTAGGATTGGTAATAGCATGGGTGAACATTGGCACTTGATTTTTGTTTTGGGAATTACGAATTTCAAAATACTATATTAGTTTTTATTGAACGATGAACACCCAGCTGAACTACCATCACTTGCGCTACTTCCTGGCCGTTGCAACTTGCGGCGGCATCACATCCGCCGCCGAGGCGCTGCATGTTTCGGCCCCGACGCTGAGCGCCCAGGTGCGCGAGCTGGAGGATTTTTTTGGAACTCCGCTTTTCCGCCGCGAGGGACGCCGCATGACGCCCACCGAGACGGGCAGGCATCTCCTGGGATACGCGGAGAGGATTTTTTCCATGGGCGACGAAATGGTGGATTCCGTGAAACGCGGCGGCTTCAGCGGGCCGGGGACTGTTTTTCTTGGAGTGGCCGATGCGGTTCCAAAACTCTTGGCGGCGCGCTTGCTCGAGCGTGCGTGCGAGAAGGCTCCCGGGTTGCGGGTCGTGGTGAGGGAGGGCCTGCCGCAGGAGTTGTGGGGTGCCCTTGCGACGCATCAGGTCGACCTGGTGCTGGCAAACGAGGCGCCGCCGCCGACCCGCATGAACCTGCCGCCGGGAATCCGGATCGGGCGAATGAGGGTTGTTTTTGCCGCAGCGGCGAAGATTGTGAATTCTTTCGGCAAAAAGGGAAATCCCTCGGAACTCCCGATCCTTGCACCGGCCCGCGAGTCGATGCTGCGCCGTGAACTCGAGCAGTGGTGGGCCGAAAAAGGCATCACTCCCCTTATCAAGGCGGAGTTCGATGATGGCGCTGCCATGCTCGAACTGGCCGCACGGGGCCTCGGAGCCGCTCCGGTGCACGAACCGGTGCTCAAGGATGTCTGCAAACGCTATGGCCTGGCGGCGCTGCCCTTTCGTTGCGAGATCGAGGACGAACTTTTTGTTGTCACAGGCGAGCGCCAATACAGCCACGCCGGAGTTTCCGCGCTCATGGAAAGCGCCCGGGGTATTTTAAAAGCGTGAATCTCATACCGCGCCTTGAATCCAGCGCGCCAAGAGGCAATTCTTCCACTCACACAAAAACAACCGACCACCGCCATGTCATCCATCGTCTCACAAGCCCACAAACACATCCTTGATCTCGTTGCCTACGAGCCGGGCAAACCGGTGGAGGAACTCGCCCGCGAGATGGGGCTCGCCTCCTCGGAAATCATCAAGCTCGCCTCGAATGAAAATCCGCTTGGCCCCTCCCCTGCTGCGCTTCAAGCCATGAGGGAGACTCTGGAGCGCTCGCATTTCTACCCGGACGGCGGAGCATGGGCGCTGAGAAATGCGATTGCGGAAAAATTGGACCTGAAGCGCGAGAATGTGATTTTGGGAAATGGCTCGAACGAGATTATCGAATTCATCGGCCATGCGTTTTTGAAACCCGGAGACGAGGTGGTGACCGCAGGCCATGCCTTTGCGGTTTACAGCCTCATGGCACAACTTTTCGGAGCGACGACGGTCGCGGTGCCCGATCCCGGCTACACGCATGATCTGGATGCCATGCTGACGGCCATCACTCCCCGCACGCGTCAGATTTTCATCGCAAACCCGAACAACCCGACTGGCACCATGGTCGGTCAGGAGGCGATAGACCGTTTCATGGAGCGGGTTCCCGACCATGTCCTGGTGATTTTTGACGAGGCGTATTTTGAGTTTCTGGATAATCCACCGGATGTCCTGCGCTATGTGCGGGAGGACCGGAATGTGGTGGTGATGCGAACCTTTTCGAAGATTCAAGGCCTCGCCAACCTACGCATCGGCTATGGCCTTGCTCCCGCACGGATCGCCGAAGTCCTCCAAAAGACCCGCCAACCCTTCAATGCGAACGGCATTGCGCAGGCCGGGGCGCTTGCGGGTCTTCGCGACGAGGACCACATGCGGCGCACGCGCGAACTCACGCATGAGGGCCGGAATTATCTGGAGGCGAAATTTGAAAAAATGGGCCTGCGCTTTGTGCCGAGCGTTGCCAATTTTGTCCTGGTCCAAGTGGGCGATGGCGATGCGGTTTTTCAAGCCTTGCTCAAGCGCGGCGTGATTGTGCGCGCGATGCGCAGCTACAAACTTCCCGAGTGGATTCGTGTCTCGGTGGGAACCATGGAGCAGAACCGCCGCTTCATCGCAGAACTCGAGATTCTGAACCAGGCAGGTGTTTTAAAAACAGGCCATCCCGCCTGATGAGCCTTTCCTCGGATACGATAGCGGCGATTGCCACGCCTCCCGGCGAGGGTGCGATTGCGATGATTCGCATTTCAGGCCCGGATGCGTTGGGCATCGTCGCCCGCATTTTCAAATCGGCAGGGAAGGACCCAAGTC
The DNA here is from genome assembly GCA_046093785.1 of Spartobacteria bacterium. Taxonomy (GTDB): domain Bacteria; phylum Verrucomicrobiota; class Verrucomicrobiia; order Chthoniobacterales; family Terrimicrobiaceae; genus UBA967. The sequence continues at coordinate 10,652 of JBJTGE010000018.1, read as the reverse complement.
CACGCCGGACGACTTTTGGAAAAATCCACGACGGCGAGGAAATTCTGGATCAGGTCTTGGTCACCATATTCCAGGCTCCCGCGAGTTTCACCGGCGAGGATATGGCCGAAATCACATGCCACGGAGGCATTCTCTTGGCGGCACGCATTCTGGAAACTGTGCTTCGCTCCGGCGCAAGAACAGCCGAGGCAGGAGAGTTTTCGCAAAGGGCATTTTTTAATGGCAAGATCGACCTGACCCGCGCGGAGGCGATCATGGACATCATTCGCGCCCGCACGGCACCTGCCCTGCGTGCCGCAGCCCTGCAACTTGAGGGACGCCTGGGCCAAGAGATCATGGCGTTGCGCGATACGGTGCTGGAGGTCGTCGCACACCTGGAAGCTTGGATTGATTTTCCAGAGGAGGGCATCGACCCAGCGACGGGCCGACTTTTGCTTTCAAAAATAAACACTGCTCTCAAGCGGTCGGAACAATTGCTTTCAACGGCAGACGAGGGCCGTGTGCTTCGCGAGGGCGTGCGCGTGGCGATTGCAGGCCTTCCAAATGCGGGAAAATCGAGCCTCCTAAACAGACTTTTGGGTATGGACCGGGCGATCGTGAGCGAGATTCCCGGGACGACGCGCGATACTATCGAAGAGTCGGCGTGCTTGCGGGGCGTTCTCTTTCGTCTCACTGACACCGCTGGCCTGCGTGACACAAATGATCCCGTCGAGCGCGAGGGAGTGGCCCGCAGCACGCGGGCGATGGATAGCGCCGACCTTGTGCTGCATGTTTTCGACGCCAGTTCGGAGTCCTCGCCCACCCCACTGCATGAACGCGAAATACTCGTTGCGAACAAATGCGATCTCCTGCCTGCGGATTCCTCACGGTTTTCCAATGCCATTCCGGTCTCCTCTCTGACGGGTCAGGGCTTTGAGGCCCTCATTGATGCGATGACCAATGCCTGTGGCGCACACCACATTTCCGCAGGCGACTCGCTGGCTGCGATCAATGCACGCCACAAAGCCCTGCTGGAATCGACCGCCGCAGCCCTCCTCGCCGCCGCCGATCTTGTTAAAAAGAACGCCCCGCCCGAACTCGCCGCAGTCGAACTCCGCTCCGCTCTCGATGCACTCGGACGAATTGTCGGAGCCACAGACACCGAAGACATCCTGGGCGAAATTTTCAGCCGCTTTTGCATCGGCAAGTAATTTTCCAGCCGGGCAACGCCTCTCCATTTCTTCAACCCATGAGAAAAACATTCATCGCAATCCTCGCTTCACTAACCGGAATGGCCCTACTGACGAGCTGCGCGCTTGTGGAGGTGAAAGTAGGCCACTCTCTAGCGGTCGAGGCAAAGCGCACACTTGGCGCTCTTGCCACTTCCAACCAAGCGGCCGCGAAGATTCAAAGAGCGGGAGACAAAAAACTCCCGGATTCACAAAGGGTGGAACTTTTGTTGGAGGCCATCCGCGAAACCTCGAATGGCTCGCGGGGAACGGAAGACCGAAAACTGAATCAACTCGGCACCTCGCTCCTGGTTGAAATTCTGGCAGAGAATCATTTCGAGAACAGTCCTGTGACAATCACTCCAGGATCCCGCGAAACCTTGGATCCACGGCAGGCGACAAAACTCATCCCCTCGCCTACCATTCAGATCAAGGGACTGCGCGAACGCATCACCGTGGAAGGAGCGGGTGTCCCGTATGTGGCATGGTTCGCGAAAGGATCTCTCGCACTGTCCGGACAACCCAGCGCGGAGCAGACCGGCATGAGTATTCCCGCGACGGCACTCGTTCGTTTCAACCGCAAAGGTGCCGAGTTGACCTTCTACCGCCGGTTGCAGAGGGAGAGCGTGGTTTTAAATGATCGCAAGGAAACGCTGGCGGCCGATTTTTCAGCACCGATCGCGTATCTTTTAAGCCAAGGGAAAAACAGCGCCATCGACATCCAGGCGCTTGTTTTTTCAGATTCCAATTTCAAGCACACAGGCCTCCTCCAAATCGATGAATATGATCCCAAGAAAATACCAGCGGTCTTTGTGCATGGCCTGCTCTGCCGTCCAGAGGCATGGACCCCGGCGGTGAATCAACTGCTGGCTGATCCTGAAATCCGCTCACGCTATCAGTTCTGGTTCTTCCTTTACCCCACCGGACTGCCGGTCTGGTGGTCGGCCGCAAAACTTCGATCCGAACTCGACCGTTTTCGCTCCACGGTAGACCCCTCCCAAAAAAATCCGAACCTCGACGAGATCGTGCTTGTGGGTCACAGCATGGGCGGGCTCATTTCCAGCCTCGTTGTGCGAAAGGGAGGCGATAATCTTTGGAGGCAATTCACGGACACACCGCCGGAGAAATTGAAAATCAGCACCGCAGCCAAAGAGCACCTCGCGGAAATTATCAATTTTGAGCCGCGCACCGACATAGAGCGGGTCATTTTCGTGGCAACGCCGCACCAGGGAAGCCAACTCGCCTTGAACCCCGTGGCGGAGTTTTTTTCCAAACTGGTCCGCCTTCCGACCATCACGACTTCCAATGAGCGTTTCGTGATGGTCAACGCCATCCGAAGCAACATGCGGGATCTGTTTGTCGCTCCTGCGAACAGCATTCGCTTCCTGCAGGCCAAATCGCCACTGCTGCTCTCCATCCTCAAACTTCCGATGTCGAAGCGGGTCACCTACCACTCGGTGATCGGCGACCAAGGCAAGGGCGACACGCCGCAAAGCTCAGATGGAGTCGTCCCCTACTGGAGTTCGCATCTTCCAAACGCGAAGTCGGAGAAGGTTGTTCCATCCGGCCATGGTGCAAACGAAGACCCGGAAGGCATCGAAGAAATCCGACGCATCCTACGCCTCCACCTGCTCGAATCTTCAAACCCGTAACGCACGGATCGAATGCTTCAGGCTTGAAGCTCGATCATTTGATGGCAGGAAAACTCGGGGATGCGGATCGTGATGGTATCGCCGCTGGTTTTGAGATCAACGGCAGCACCGCTTGGCGCGAGGATGGCTTTTTTGACACCCGGCAGATGCAGGGTGACCTCCGTATTGTGGAGGGGCGGCAGTTCCTCGATGACCTCGACGCTGCGTCCGCCGGACGCATTGCCGCCGGAGAGCTGAATAACTCCACCTCGGCTGATCGTCGGGGCATAGAGAAGATGCAGTATGAATCGATCACCCTGCGATGTGAGTGATACACGCGCGGTGGAAGGCAGGTTTGTGGTGAGCGATACGCCATCTTGCAGAAACGCGCGCAAGGCCCGGACGATGAATTCGCGATAAGCCACTGCTCCATAGGCCCGGTAGTGCATGAAGACTGGATGCGCAAAATACAGGATGTTTCCGTGGCGGACGCCGCAGTCAAAGCCGGATGGCTCGAGTTGGTTCGGCGTGTGCTGATGGCTGCAGAAATGCTCCCAAGTGCGATTGAAATAGGGGTCAAAAATTTGCCCTAATGATTGGCCGTCCGTAACGCGGATGCGGTGTGAGCGGCTATACATGATCTGCGGCGTGTTGACGAATGAAGGGCGAAGCTCCGACACGGGCAGAACATAATCGTGACCGCGGTTTGCCTCGTCCTCTGGAGGATGGCTTGGGCTGAGGCCCTGATACTCGGCTCCGAGATCAAACGCAAAAGCTTCACGGCCCTTCCAGAGACCGCTTTCGCCCGAGAGGACAAGCTTGCCGCCTTTGGCCAGATAGGCGTCCAGTTTGGCTTTCAACTCGTCGTCAATGCGAATGTCGTCGGGCAGAATGATGGCCTTGTATGGGGAGAAATCCATCGTGCGGTCGATGAGACCGAAAAGGAAATGCCCCTCAAGGAGAACGCGGCCGACGCCATCGTCGGGCCAATTGTTGCGGTCATTGTGATTTTCCGACTCACTGGAAAGCACGGCGATGTCGAAGACCTGCTTCGCGTCACGGCACCATGGCTCTTTGTCACGCACCTCGCGGTAAGCGGCTCCGATGACTTCGTAGGTGGAAGGATCGAGTTCTCCCGAGGGATGCAACTGATCACCCACACTGCACTTGGCTCCATAAGCCAGCATGGCTGCGCATTCGTAGCGGAGCGCGTTCGGATGCTTGTAGCCACCAAACTCGCCCCATGTGGTATGGAACTTTCCTGTCATTCCCAAGAACTCGAAGGGCAGGTTGCATGTGTATTTCGCCGAAGTCGGGAAGTGGTCATAGCCCCAATCTCCTGTCGGAAGCGACTCCAACTCGAGGTGGCTAAAGTAGGGCAAAATGTCATGCCGACCGCGGGGAATGTGGCCGCCGTTGTGGAAGATCGGCATGTCCGCGCGCACCGACTTCGCCGCCTCGGTGGTCAGTCGATAGTATTTCTCGAGGGCGAGACGCGAGGATTCCTTGCGATCCTCCTCTTTGAGCGGATCGAGCCCATTGGCCTTCATGAATTCAAGACTCCAACGGGTGCAGGACTGGTATTGGCTGATGATATCGAGGAAAATTCCATCACAATCAGGAAAGAGACGCCCCGCCTCGCGGATCTGCTCGCAGAGGTATTCGAGATAAGGACTATGAAAATCCATCATGTGAAAGCCAGCCTGCAGTGTGCGTTGCGCCCAACCTGTGTAGGCACCGTCCTTGTTCACCTCGCGCCATTCGGGATGTTCATACGAGGCGAGGTTGTCCACGCCTGCGGAGAGATAGATCGGTGCGTTGATGCCTGCCTCCTTCGTGGCGTCGTATTGCTTGCGGAGAAGATCGAAGCTGAGATGTGGATGAATCTTTCCAATTTTGGTGGGATGGTAGCTCCAACCGTGGTGGCACTTGGAGAAGAGCGTGATCGAGTCCACCGCAGCGGCCTGGAGCGTGTCCTGCCATTTCTTTTTATCAAATTTCTCACCGATCGCGGGAATGTGCGGCGAAGTGTGGAAATCGAGGTGGATTTGACGGAAGCGAAGTGGATGGAGTGAAGAGCTCATGCGGTGCGATGTTTCCCAGAACCGGCTTGCACGGGCAATGCGTGAAAGATTTTATTTTGTGTATGTTTTACACAAACCGGAATCCCACTTCCATGCAGGGCACATCCTCCGAAATGAGCCTTCGCATTCTCACCTCGGTCTTTTTGAACCTCACCAACTGGACCCATGGCGATCTGCGAGCACCATACTGGAGGTTTTACTGGAACACGATTTCAGGCGCTTCGATCAGCTGCGGGAAACATACAATCCCACTTGATCCAGGTCGCTTTGTGTTGATTCCTCCGGAAGTCTCTTTCAGCACAAGCCTCCGAGGAACACCGGGGCACTTTTATGTTCACTTTCTCACATCATTCGTTTGGAGCGGCAGAGAGGCGGAAGTCCTGAATGCATCAGCATCCGATCTCAAAGCCGTCAATTATGCCCTGAAGGAGAAAAACCCCGCCGCCTCTGCATGCATGGTGGCATCCCTCGTAGCCGCCCAATTGGCGCGACTGCCCGGCGAAAAATGGACAGGCGCCGTCGACATGGACGCCCGTGTCCAAGCGGCTATCCAAAAAATTGAAGCCCAAACCCCAGCCGTTCCCTGCATTTCCCAACTGGCCAAAGAGGCGGGCATGAACACCAACTCGTTCATCCGCCTTTTTCGCGAACTCACGGGACACACCCCGGCACTCTACGCCCGCGAGCGCCGGATCGAAGCCGCATGCATCCTTCTTCACCACAGCACGAAAACCATCGAGGAAATCGCCTCCGATTGCGGATTCTGCGACCGCTACCACTTCACCCACGCATTCACCCGCTCACGCAAAACATCCCCCGTGGCCTTTCGAAAACAACACGCCGATGGGCGGCGGGCTGTTCCGACTGCGGGATGACCTCAATCGAAAATCAAAACCGCGTAGGCGGCAAAGAGGACCAGATGGACTGCGCCAGCCAGCATATTGGTTCGGTTGCCGGCAAAGACCAACACGGATGAAAAAAAGGTCGCGATGAGAAGGACAAGCTCCACCGGCCCTAGGCCGAGAATGATGTGCTTTGAAGTGATGGCGCTGATGGCTAAAGCGGCTGGGACTGTGAGGCCGATCGTGGCCAGTGCCGAACCGAGAACAATATTCACCGAGCGTTGAAGCGTGTTTTGAAGAGCGGCCTTGCACGCGGCAAGCCCCTCGGGAGCCAGAACAAGCAAAGCCACAACGAAGCCCGCGAGGGCTTGAGGGGCCTGCAGGGCGGAAATGCCGAACTCCAGCAGGACCGCGATTTTTTTGGAGAGGAGAACGATGGGCAAAAGCGAGAGGATCAGGAAAACCGCATGGTAGGCTGTGGAGCGGGCTTCCAGAGGTCCGTGGGCGTGGTCGCCGGAGGATTCGCCCTCTTCTGCGGGATGTTCAAAAAAATCGCGATGGCGTGTGGATTGAAGAAACAAAAAAATGCCGTAGAGGCCGATCGACGCGAGGGCCACAAAACCAAAGACCATCAGTGAAGCGGACCCGACTCCACCAGTGCGGCTGAATGTAGGCAGCACCAATGCCAGAAAGGACAAACACAGCAGAACGATGAGATAGCTCCGGGCTCCTTCGAGATTAAAAACCTGCCGGTGGTGGCGCAACCCGCCGAGCAAAAGCGTTAATCCCAGCATGCCGTTCAGAACGATCATGAGCACAGAAAACATGGTATCCCTCGCCAGCGTCGGATTTTCAGACCCGTTCAGCATGAGCGCACAGATCATCACAACTTCTATCGAAATCACCGAAAGCGTAAGAATGAGCGTTCCGTAGGGCTCGCCGAGTTTAACAGCCAAGCACTCGGCATGGTGAACGACACCAAAGGAAAGCCAGAGCATGATTCCAAAGATCGCGACAAACGATGCCGCTGCGGACCACGGATTTCCGTCGCTGCCAAGCAGGGCCGGCCCGCTTGTGTAGAAAACAAGCACCGCAAAAATTCCAACCCAGAGCGCCAACTCACTTTTGATGACGCCGACCCAGCCGACTTTGTTGCCTTTTGTGTTCACTGGCAACCTGCCCTGGTCAGATAGCGCAAGGCTTGCGAAGGGTCGCCGTGCGAGTCGCGCACAACAATCAGGAAGGCCGGCAAGGTGGCGTTGTTTTTTTTCAAAAAGGAACGATCACCGGCGCAGCCATACATGATGTCGTCGCAGAGGCTTCCCTCGAGGAAACATTGGGCCTTCCGGATAATACGAGGAAGCCAAGCGACCCCCTGAAATTCGGCGGATTTGGGTGGCAATTCCGGCTCTTGAATTATCCGCAAGGGAGGGCGTCCATGCAGGGTTGTCTGAAAATAATCCGCCCGGATTTGCGCGAGCTCCACAAACACATCCTTGCCTGGCTCGCCATAGCGGGCGAGATCATCCACCGCATCGTAGAGAAATTGCGGCGAGATGCCGAACTTCGCGAGGGTCTCGAGATCGGCTACGGGAAGGATTTGAGAGGGCGTGCGGCAACCAGCCTTGTAGCTGGCACTGGCTTGATCGTGAAAGTGATGGAGTTCGTTATTCATTTTGGGATTCGACGCTGCCCTGCTCCAGGAAACGCACACGCTGGTCGGCCCTTGGCAGGAGGATTCTGACCGTGAGTCCGCGTCCGGGAGAGCTCTCGAGAATAACTTCCCCGCCGTGGGCGCGAACGATGCGGCGGACGATGAGGAGGCCCAGTCCGTTTCCACCGGACTTTGTTGTGAAATAAGGTTCGAAAATGCGGGTGATGTTTTCCGGCGAGATGCCGCCGCCGGAATCCGTGAAGACGACCTGAACATGCGAGGCATCGGCGGAGGTGCTTACGCGCAGGATGCCACCGGAATTCATGGCCTGAAACGAATTGCGGCAGATGTTGTAGAAGGCCTGCTTAATCTGGTCGCGGTCGATCTGAAGGAGCGGCAACCCCTGCTCGAGCTGCTTCTCAACGAGCACATCACGGTCCTGGATTTCGACATGCAAGAACTCAAAAACCTCATCGACGATGCGATTGATGTCCGAGGGTTCGGGATTCAGGCTTTGGGGGCGGATGGCGCGGAGAAATTGAGTGATGATGTTGTCGAGTCGGGAAACCTCGCTGCGGGCCACGAGAACCGACTCTTCGAGTTTGGCGCGGAGTTTTGGCGGAGCCTTCTCCAAATTGCGCTGCATGAGCTGGAGGTGGATGTTGAGCGAGTTCAGCGGATTTCCGATTTCATGGGCCACGCCGGCGGCCAGCATGGTGAGTGCGGAGAACTTCTCGACCTCGATCGTCTCCTGCGTGTCGCGATGGGTCTGCGTGATATCGCGGAGAATCACCGCACGACCAACGGCCTCGGGTTTGTGTCCATCGCCCTCGTCGCTCAACAAGGGCACCACATAAAAATTCAGAAGCCGGTTCTCAGGATAAAATACCTCGAGGTCGCGGCTCACAATTTCCGCCTTTGGCCCGCTCAAGGCCTCCCAATCAATTCCACGCACGACCTCGGCAAGCGGTTTCCCAAGGCTGGCATCGGATTCGATACCGAAAAAACCACACGCAGCCCGGTTCAGGTAGAGGATGCGTCCCTTGGGATTGGTGACAATGACCCCCTCGAGAATCGCATTGAAAATCGTTTCAAGGAAACCCTTCTCGCGGGCAATTTCGACGAGGTAGTTCTGCACCTCGCCCGGTTGGACGAGGGGCAGGCGATCGATGAGTTTGTCGAGAAAGCCGCGTTTCATGGATCGCTTAAGTCTTCCACTGGACGGCCTGGTCCTGCACGGCAAAACGCACAAATCCCCGCCCGCCGGGATGTCCATTTCCAGAAGACCCCCATCCACCGAATGGGAGGGTGGATGGCGAAAAGGTCGTGGGAAGGTTTTGGTAAAGGTTGCCGACCGACAACCTAGAGCCAACCCGTGAAAACCGCTCGGCGTCGGAAGTGAAGACACTTGCTGTGAGGCCGAAATCCCAAGCCTCGTGGCGATGAATCGCTGACTCTTCCCCGTCAAAAATCTCGACCACCAGAACAGGGGCGAAGGATTCCGCCTTGGCAAGTGGCGACTTGTCGAGAGTGGCGGCATCATTCGCAACGACGACAGCAGGCAGAACGAAATACCCATGCTTTTCGGAAGCGATTTTTTCGAGAATGCCTCCGGGAACAATCCACTCGCCAACGCTGCAGGAGACGAGTCGCTCATACCGCTCGTGGGCTGCGAAGCTGATCAGCGGGCCGAGGAGCGTGTTTTCATTTATGGGGTCGCCCGGTTGGTAGCAGGAAATTGAATCCACGAGACGCTCCAGAAATGCTTCCGCGGCCTGTCGTTCGACCAGAACCCTCGATGTCGCATTGCAACGCTGACCCGCAGTGAGGCACATCCCATCGGCAACCGCCATCGCGGCGGAATCGAGATCGGCGTCAGAGAAGATGATGACAGAATTTTTTCCACCGAGTTCGAGTGAGAGCGATTTCGAGATATCGGTCGCCAAAGCCGAGGCGAGTTCCCGTCCCACAGGAACGGAACCCGTGAAGCAAACCGAGCGGACAGCCCGATCCATGCAAAGTGCCCGACCCGTCTCGCCCCAGCCAGGGACAATTTGAAAGACATCCGCAGGGAACGCCTCCTGCATGATTTTGGCGTAGGCGAGACCCACATTCACAGCGAAAGGCGAGGGTTTGAAGAGAACCGTGTTGCCAGCGAGGAGGTAGGCCAGCGTGGCACCATGCCCGAGGTGAACGGGGAAATTAAAGGGCGCAATGACGGCTGCGGGTCCGCGTGGACGCTGACGCACAAGCGCGGGATTCGGCCCGTCCTCGACACACACATCCCGAAGATACTTTTCCCCGTCGGCAAAGGTGAAATCGAATTTCGCCAGCACAGCCGCCATCTCCAGACGGGCTTCGCGCAGAGGCTTTCCCGTCTCACGTGCGATCAAACCGTCAAGCGATTCCGAGGCTGCCGCCAATTTCTCGCGACAAGCAACGAGCCTCTCACGCCGCTCTTCGAGAGGCATGTTAGACCAGCGTGGAAAGGCGGCAACCGAGCGGGTGACGCAATCACAGACATCTGTGCAGGCCACCATGGGAAATGAAAACGACAGGTCGCCCGGGGAAAAATTCTGCCACGCTCGCGGTTCATTCTCCATGGGTTCAAAATGGCTCCGTCCGGGTGAAAGCTCAATGCGATTCAGTCCCGGATCGTCATTGCATACGAAGAAGGACCTTTCCCGAACGCTTTTCACGCGAGGCCTCCGCCACCGCGTCGAGAACTTGCGACAACGGAAAAGTCCTGTGCACCGGCGTGTGGAGGACTCCCGAGAGAAGGTAGGCGGAGAGCTTTTGATAGGTCTCGCGCACATCGGCGGGACTCGCAGCCTCCTTCCAACGCCGGAGCCAAAATCCATGAAAGGAGATATTTTTAAAGATGAGCAAGCTGTTGGGAATTTTCAAAGGCTGGCGCCCCATGGCTCCATAGGTCACCAATGGAGCGCCCGGCACGAGTGCATTGGCCAAGTTGAGCGCACTAGCTCCGCCTACGGCGTTGAGTGCGAGCTTGGGAGATTTGCTGCCACAGAGAGCCTGAACCTGATCTCTCAAATTCATCTCCTCAGTTACGACAACATCCCCTCCAATTTGCTGGAGTTCTGGAATGAGTTCAGACCGCCTCACGACATTCAGGGTCCGAAAACCAAGCGCCTTCGCCAATTGGATCACAGCGCGGCCGACACCCGAATTCGCCGCATTCTGGACAATCCAATCCCCGGGCTCGAGACGCA
>JBJTGE010000017.1:0-3865 GCA_046093785.1 Spartobacteria bacterium | reverse complement strand
GTATAAAACCTTGCGAAATGATGTAGGCGCTTTCGATGCGAACGGGAAAATGATTGGCGTCGTTTTTGAAACAGCAACGCCTTTTGATACACCTCGCCGGATGCAGGAGCTTGTGGACTTGTTCAATCAAACCCGGGACACGGGTCGAGTTCACTCCTTGCTGATCATTGCCGTTTTCATTGTCACATTCCTGGAAATTCATCCCTTTCAGGACGGCAACGGACGCTTGAGCCGCATTCTAACCACTCTGCTCCTCCTGCAGGCTGGATATGCCTATGTTCCGTATTCGTCACTCGAGAGCGTCATTGAAAACAGCAAGGAAGCCTACTACCTGGCCTTGCGCCAAACGCAGCCAACAATCCGCACCGATGCTCCAAATTGGCAGCCTTGGATTTTCTTCTTTATGCGCGCCATGCAGCAGCAGAAGCGTCGCTTGGCAGAAAAAGTGGAGCGCGAGAAACTCATGATGGCTGTCCTGCCAGAGCTCGCCGCGCAGATTCTCGAGACGACGCGCCAGCACGGCCGGATCACAATCGGTGAAATGATTCGCTCCACGGGGGCGAGCCGCAACACGCTGAAGGAGCATTTCAAAAAATTGCTGACGCAAGGCCACCTCGCCCGCCATGGGGAAGGTAAAGCCACTTGGTATTCGCTGCCGTGAAGGGTTCTTCTCATGAACGAATCCACCGATCGCATCGCGGCTATAGAATCTGAACTCCAAGGCTTGGTGTTTCGCAGGCAGGGGCTGCTGGCGGAACTGCGCGAAATTAGTTCGCGGGAGAAAGCGCCTGAATTGCCTCTCGGCAGAGGGACGCCGGGCACCAATGAAGAGAAGATCGATTTGTTCCTGAGCCTTTTTGGTGCACGCCGCTCTGTTTATCCGAAACTTTGGATCAACACGAAAAAGGGCTCAAAAGGGTATTCACCAGCATGCGGCAATGAATGGGTTGGCGGCCTCTGTAAAAAGCCGCATGTGAAATGCTCGAATTGCCCTAACCAGAATTTTCCACCACTCGACCACTCGGCAATTCACTCACACCTCACCGGACGCCACACCATCCGAACCTATGCGATCCGGGAGGACGACAGTTGTATTTTTCTGGCAGCGGATTTTGATGGCGATGGGTGGATGCAGGATATCGACGCCTACCGCCGGGCGGCTGAACAAATGGGGATTTCTGTTGGCGTGGAGCGTTCGAGATCGGGCAATGGTGGCCATGCTTGGATTTTCTTTACGAATCCGGTGCCTGCCGAATTGGCCAGGAGGCTCGGAACGCTGATCGTGGCTCGTGCCTCGTCGTTTCACCAAGGCATGAAACTGTCAACCTACGATCGATTTTTTCCCAATCAGGACATATGCCCCAAAGGTGGGTTTGGAAATCTGATTGCCCTGCCGCTCCAGCAAGATCCTCGCAAATCGGGAAACACGCTTTTTCTCGATGAACATTTCGAGCCGGTCTCAGACCAGTGGGGGTATCTGGCGGGCTTTCCGAAAATCGATACCGTGGAATTGCAACGACTCCTTGCCGCTTGCAGGCCTGAGAAAGACAACGAGCCTACGGAGTCTGCAGCGATTGTTTTTGACGAGACGGCATTGAATGTGATTCCGCAGGCCGTGCGGCGCGGGGATTTCAAAGGAACACTGGAATTGCACAGGCACTCACAAATCACAATTCCCCTCACCGACCTGCCAACGACTCTTGGAGCGGCTCTCAAACGACTCGGGACCATCGCCAACCCAATCTTTTATGAAAAACAGAGGCTGCGTTTTCCAACGGTAAAAATTCCGCGTTTCATCTTCTGCGGAGAGCAACATGACGACAGGTTGGTGCTTCCAAGAGGAACACTCCACGACATCGAAAAACTCGTTTCCAAGGCAGGCGGAAAAGTCGAGGTCGTCGACAGGCGGCCCACTCCAGCAAAGACCGATCTCAAATTTATTGGAAATCTCACCACCACCCAGAGTGCTGCCGTGGATGCCATGTTGGAGCACGAAGAGGGAGTTCTTGTCGCTCCTCCAGGCGCTGGAAAAACCGTGATGGCCTGCGCAGCCATTGCACGCAGAAGCACACCGACATTGGTTTTAGTCCATCGCAAACAACTTCTCGAGCAGTGGAGTGATCGCCTTCAGAGGTTTCTCGGGCTCTCGAAAAACGAAATTCATATTTTGGGCAAAGCGCGAAACCCGAACGCCCCCGTCGCCCTCGGAATGTTTCCCACGCTCACGTGCTCGGAGTTTCCCGAAGCCCTGCTTGCAAGATACGGGCATGTCGTCATCGACGAATGCCACCATGTGCCGGCGGCGTCTTTCGAAGCTGCCATGAAACGCTGCTCCGCCCGCTATATTTTGGGATTAGCCGCGACGCCAAACAGAAAAGACGGCCTGCAAAAAATCCTCTTTCTCCAATGCGGCCCCATCCGGCACCGGATCGATCTGGACCACTCCGGGGAGCAATCGAGAACCGTTTTGGTGAGGGAATTTTCCCTGCGACTGCCTTCGGAAAAGGAGCGTTTGCCGATTCATCAAATCTGGGAGCACCTCATCCAATCCAGCGAAAGAAATCGCGCCATTGCATCGGATGTCTCAACCGCCCTCGAAGAGCAAAGATTCTGCGCCCTCTTGAGCGACCGCAAAGAACACCTCAACGCCCTGGAGTCCTTACTGCTCGAAAAAACTCCTGCGAATTGGATTTACCGAATCGATGGTTCAACCAACCAAAAGTTAAGAACTGCCATTCTTGCCAACCTGCACTCAAAGGCAACCAAGGGAGAACCATTTGCTCTTCTCGCAACCTCCTCTTTGCTCGGAGAGGGTTTTGATATGCCCGAACTCGACACGCTATTCCTTGCCATGCCGATCTCATTCAAAGGCCGGTTGATCCAATATGCTGGACGGCTTCACCGATTTTCCGAAAAGAAAAAATCGGTGCGAATTTACGACTATGTGGAACCCGACCACCCGCTCACATCGCAGATGTATCGCAAGCGAACCGCCGCCTACCGCGAGATGGGGTATTCGATCCAAATTGTCGGCAGCGATGAAAAGAATTGTTCGACTGCTCCGATCGACAATGCTGAGGAGTCGAATATTTTTCGTTCAGTCGAAGAGGACGTCGGCCTTGACAGATAGTTGTAACGACATTTCTTGTTTTTTTCAAATTATTCTCGTTACAAAATAGGATTCCGGTCTTTAATTTCGTGACAAGTTTCGAGCCATGCCGGGCAAACCTTTTCAATCCAAGCTAAAGCCTTACGAAGCCGAGTTGAGGGAAATCCTCGCTTCGGGCCGTGGTTTTCGTAACGCGGCGCAGGAGATCAATCGCCGGCACGGATTGAATGTGAGCCACAACGCGGTTTTTTCCTTTTTGAAAAACCGACCGGCACCGCGCGCAGAGCGTGGGCTTTTTTACGAGGAGCTGCCAAACGATCTTCGCAATCAGCTACTCAAGCGGCTTGCTGCGGAGTGGACGCACGAATCCACGGCGATCGAGGGCAACACGCTCACGCTGGGCGAGACCCACAAAGTGCTGGAACTCGAACTCACCATCGGCGGCAAGCCGCTCCGGGACCATCAGGAGGTTTATGGGCACGCCAGAGCGATCGATTTGATTTACGAAATGGTCGGCCGCGCGATCACTCGGGAGGATCTTTTCGCCGTTCACAGAGCGGTGATGCCGCTTTCTGCGGTGGATTCACTCAATCCCGTGGGCGACTGGAAAAAAGATTTCAATGGAACGACGGGCGTGGTGGACGGCAAGAGCGTTTATATGGAATACGCGGGCCCGGCCGATGTGCCGCGATTGATGGATCGCTGGCTGGTGGATTTCAACAAAACACGCGTGATCCATCGCCCCGCGCAGGCCGT
>JBJTGE010000016.1:0-28904 GCA_046093785.1 Spartobacteria bacterium | reverse complement strand
TGGCTTTGTTTTTTCCGCGAAGGAGATTGGCGGCCTTGACGGCAACGCGGCCGAGAGGCTGGCCGGCGGCGTCGATGACCCACCAGTTGCGCTTCACCTCTTCGGATTTGGCTGAGAATGTTTTCATCGTGATTGATTGAGAGTCGGGCAGTGTGAACGCCTTGCCCCGTCGTGTCAAACCCCGACAGAAAGTTTTTTACGGGGCGGATTTCCCCGCTCAACGGCGTCCGTTGAGAAAAAATGTCTTCACCTCGCCGAGTCCCTTGCACTCGACCATGCCGCGTTCCTCGAGGCTGAACTCGGAGTCGAGTTTGGCTTGGGTTTGGCCGGAGACATGGATTTTGCCGGGCATGCCCGAGGATTCCATGCGGCTTGCGACATTCACGGTGTCGCCCCAGAGGTCGTAGGTGAACTTGATCTTGCCGATGACGCCGGCGACGACGGGCCCGGAATGAATGCCGATGCGCATGGCGAGTGTGGTGCCTCTTTTTTTGTTGATGCGGTCTAGTGCGCGGATCATTCCCAATGCGGCGTCCGCCACGGCATGGGCGTGGTCGTCGCGGTGGTCGGGGAGGCCGCCGACGAGCATGTAGCAATCGCCGATGGTCTTGATCTTTTCCACGCGGTGGGCGCCCGCGATGTCATCGAAGTCGGTGAAAATCTCGTTGAGCATGGTCACGAGATCGGCGGGACTTGTCTTGCGGGAAAGGTCGGTGAATCCGCAGAGGTCGGCGAACATCACGGACACGACATGGTGGCCGTTGGCGATATTTTTTTCGCCCGCTTTCAGGCGGCCCGCGATGGTTCCCGGCAGGATGTTCAAGAGCAGGCGCTCGGATTTTTCCTTTTCGATTTCCACCAGTTCCTTCTCCTCCTGAAGGCGCGCATAGAGGAGGCGGTCCATGTCGCGGAGGCGTTTTTTTTCGAGGGAGGTTGTGACGCGCGCCCGCAGGAGTGTGTTGTTGGGCGGCTTCACGAGGTAATCCTCGGCACCGGCCTCGATGCATTTCACGGCCAGATCGACATGCTCCGATGCGGAGATGACGATGGCTGGCACTTCCTTGAGTTTCGGATCGGCATTCTTGGCGGTCAGAACCTCGACACCATTCATGCCGGGCATCTCCAGGTCGAGAAGCATGAGCTCGAAAGGAGTCTCCGAGAGCTTCTGGAGGGCATCGGGGCCATCGATGGCCTCGGAAATGTTTGTGAAACCCAATTCCTGCAGCGCTTTTGTGAGCACGATGCGCATGAGGCGGCTGTCGTCCACCACGAGGATCGGCGCGTCTTTCAAGGAGCTGGAAACCTCTTCCGGCTTGATGGAGTCGAAGTGGGTCGCGGTGGCTGCCGGGGTGCCTTTCATGAAGTTTGCGGTGGCGGCGGGCCGAAGGGTCTCAGGCGTTGCCTTCCATCGCAGGGAGCAGGGCGTCCACAGCGATCACTTTTTCGATATCCAAAAGACTCTTCACATTTCCTTTCAGGGTCGCCATGCCGAGGAGGTATTCCACATTGATCGATCCACCGAAATCCGGCGCGGGCTCGATGTCCTCTTGTGTGAGGTTCACGACCTCTTGAACCGCATCAACGATGAGGCCGATGTTTTTGGTTTCCATGCCGGCCTGGGTGATCTGGACCACGACGATGCAATTGCTGTCGGTGAGTTCGGCAGCGGGAAGTCCGAGTTTCGTCCGGAGATCGATGACGGGTATGACTTTTCCACGAAGGTTGATGACGCCTTTCACATACGGTGGCATCTGGGGCACCGTGGTGATGTGGAGCATGGTGATGATCTCGCGGACTTTCAGCACGGGCACGCCGTAGGATTCCTCCGCCAGCGAAAAGGTGAGGTATTTGCCGACGGGAGAGGCACCGTGTTGAGGGGAGTCCGGCGCGGATGTGGGAGCGGAAGACATGGCAGCAGATTATTTGCGGGGGCGGGAATTTCGAGACAAATCTCCCGCCGGTTGACGGACTGGAAAATGGCATTGACCGATCCGCTTGTTGTGGTTGATTCCCGAACGAGCGCCGTCGGCAGCCCTTCCGCAGCACCTAATTTTCCATGGCTCCACAGATTCTCACCGATGCCGACTACGAGCACATCTCCCGCATCATTTATCAGCACAGCCGCATTCACCTTGGCGATGGAAAACGGGAACTTGTTTCATCACGCTTGGGAAAAAGACTCCGCGCGACCGGTTGCGAAACCTACTCCGCCTACTGCGCGCTGTTGAGCCGCCCGGAGGGCGAGGCGGAGATCAACCAGCTGGTGGATGCGATTTCCACGAACCACACATTTTTTTTTCCGCGAGAAAAAGCATTTTTCGTTTCTCGAGGAAACAGTCCTGCGGGAATTCCACCACAACGCCGCCTATCGCGGGGATGGGTGTTTCCGGTGCTGGAGCGCGGCGGCATCCACTGGAGAGGAGCCTTACTCGATCGCCATCACGCTGGCGCGCCATGAGGATTTGCGGCCCGGATTCCGTTGGGAGATCGATTGTTCGGAAATCAGCAGCACGGCCTTGGATACGGCCCGGCAGGGCATTTACACGAACGACCGGATCAACGAGCTGCCGCAGGATGTGCGACGGCGGTTTTTCCAACGGGGCATCGGGAGGCAGGAGGGCCGTTCGCGCGTGAAGCAGATTCTCAGGGACAGGATGGCGTGGCATCTCATGAATCTTTTCCACGAGCCGTATCCCTTCGAAAAAAAGTTCCATCTCATCTTCTGCCGGAATGTCATGATCTACTTTGACAGGCCCTCGCAGGAGTGGCTTGTGCAAAAAATGTCGCGCCTGCTCGTGCCGGGCGGTTACTTGAAAGTCGGCCACTCCGAGAGCCTCTCCACACTCAAACACGGATTGCAGCCCATCCAGCCGGCTGTTTACCGCAAGCCTTCGAATTAAAAAATATGCTCACCCGCAAGATCAAGGTCCTCGTTGTTGACGACTCCATGGTGGTTCGAAAAATCGTCACCGACGCCCTGCGCACCGATCCGGAAATCGATGTCGTGGGAACGGCCACGGATCCCTACATGGCGAGGGACAAGATTCTCGAATTGAAGCCGGATGTCCTCACTCTCGACATCGAGATGCCTAAGATGGACGGGCTCACATTTCTCAAGCTCATCATGAAGCAGCATCCGATGCCTGTGATCATCATGAGTTCCCTCACGCAGGCGGGATCGCGCACCGCGTTGGACGCGCTGGAGGCGGGGGCGGTGGATGTTTTACTGAAGCCAAGCAGCACGGTTTTTTTAGGCGACATGGCGCCGGATCTCATCATGAAAATCAAAGCCGCCGCGAATGCGCGGGGCGGAGCGGCGTCCTCGATGGCGGCGAGGGTTGGCGCTCCCGGCAGGATCAGCAGCGGGGTGACGCGCTACCACTCGGGCTTTTTCAGTTCGGCCGGATCGTGGCCAGAACGCCTTTCGTGTTTTTTGAAACGGCACCGATATTCCAAAGCAGAAATCCGCCGCGCGGACGGGGGGCTATGTTTTTTTCGAGTTGGAGCTGGCGTTGGATTTCGTCCGCGCCCCAGCCGTGGGAGGTGAGGCGGTCGACGGCGATTCCGGGGACGATGGGGACGCCTCTGGGATTCACGCTTGGGCTTCTCCACCAGCGGAGGAGCGAGGAGAAGCTCTGGGGGCCGCCTTCGCGCCAATAGAGTTGCGGCGCGAGGTAGTCCACCCAGCCGTTTTTCATCCAGGCGACGGGGTCGGAGAAAAGTTCGTTGTATTGATCGACACCGGCTTTGACATCCGCCGGCACGCCTTTGGTGTAGATGCCGAAGGGACTCACGCCAAACTGGAGGCCGGGGCGCGCGGAGTGGACGGTTTGGCTCAGTTCGCGGATGAGGGCGTTCACATTGGCCCGGCGCCAATCGGCTTTCGGGAGGTTGCCCCCGGCGGCACGGTAGGCGGCGTAGGTTTTATTGTCGGGGAAGTTGGGCAATCCGCCTTTCTCGGTCGGGTAGGGATAGAAATAGTCGTCAAGGTGGACGCCGGAAATGTCGTAGCGGGTCACGAGGTCGCGCACGACGGCGTTGATGTGGCGGCGCACCTCGGGCGCTCCGGGATCCATGTAGAGCACGGTGCCGATCCGGTAGGCGTATTGCGGGAACCGGCGGCTTATGTGGCCCGCCGCGCGCGGGTGGGTGACATTGGCGGCGGCGCGGTAGGGGTTGATCCACGCATGGACCTCCAGCCCGCGCTTCCGGGCTTCGCTGATGAAAAATGCGAGCGGGTCGTAGCCCGGCGACTGCCCTTGTTTTCCCGTGAGAAACCGGCTCCATGGCTCCAGCTGCGAGGGGTAAAGGGCGTCGCTCTCGGGGCGGACTTGGAGAAGAACGGCATTCAGCCCCGCGCCCTTGGCGGCATCGAGCAGGCGGACGGCCTGGGCTTTTTGCTCGTCCACGCTCAGGCCTTGCTTCGAGGGAAAGTTGATGTTGTGGACGGACGAAATCCAAGCGCCCTGCATTTCGGCGCGGGCGGGCGGCATGGAGAGGAGGAGAAGGATGGCGAGTGGAGCGAGGAGGCGTTTCATTTCAATAGAGGAAAGATTCTTCGGGAGCTTCTGTTTCGGTGACGGATTCCGCAATGACAACCGGCATGCGCCTGCCGCCTTCGACTGGAAAAGAGGCTTTTCCGCGCACTTTCACCCAGGTCATTTTTGGAAGGTCGGTGGCGGGGTTGGATTGCACGCTGATCGCCACGGGGCGCGCATCGGCCGCGCAGCACATGACAAAAAGGCGGGTCAGGTTGAAGCGGTCGCCTTTTGCGTTTCCCGTGACGGCGGGCAGGAATTGTCCGATGACCTCGACCTGCTTGTTTTCAAAATCCTCGCGCATTGTGGGCTCGCCCGCCGCGTAGAGCAGGTCGACCGCTTCCGCCACGATGTAGCCGGCCTTGTTTTTTTTCAGGTAGAGCGAGGGATCCATCATTGTGCCTTCGGCCACGGAGCCGTCCGCATTCGGCAGGCCGGCGTCCATGGGCGGGGAAAATCCCGGCAGGTCGGCGATGTTGTCCACCATGCCGCGATTCAGGACGGCGGTCGCGCCGAAGTTGCTCGGCGAGATTTTGGTGGCGGCGAGAAGAGGCAGCGTGAGCAAAAGAAAAGGAAAAATCCCGATGCGCGAGAGGCCATGGTTGGTCGATTCGGCAGGCATGGTCAGCAAAAGGGCCAGCGCGAGGAGCAGCATGATCGCACCTGACACGGTGGTGTAGATGTGAAAGGCCGGGTGGAGGTAGGAGGCGATGCGGCCGGAGAGATAAAAATAGGCCAGCACAATGCCCCAGACCATGAGGATGCCGGATGCCGCAAAGCGTGAAACGACCGCGTTCATGGAAGCACAACCGCCAGTCGCAGGCAGAGCAGGCCGGTGATGACAAAAAGTCCGAGGGCAAGAGAGGCCACAAAGCGGCCTGTGAAGACAGCGCTGTAGATGAAGGCCAGCTTGAGATCCATCATGGGACCGAACACCAGGAAGGCGAGTTTGGCAACCGCCGGGAAGGCGACGAATGTGGCGGCAATGAAGGCATCCGAGGAGCTGCACAGCGAAAGAATGCCGGCGAGTGACATCATGGCCGGAATCGCCAAGCGGTCATCAAGCGAGAGCGGCAGGAAAAGCTCTTGGTTCACCGCCGTGCTGAACAGCGAGGCGACGCCTACTCCGAGTATGAAATAGACCATCACATCCAGAAAATCGCGCACGCTGGATTCCATCGCCGCAACGAGTCTGCGGCGGAAGGGAGCGGCTCCGGCATCCCCCGCCGGACCGGAGAGTGTCACCGACTCGAGGATGGTTTTTTTGAGAACTGCACCGATCGGGAGGTTGAGCACGGCGAGGCCTGCGAGCACGGCGATGAAGAACCCGAGGCCGAGCCGCAGCGCGGTGAATTCCGCCGCGCCCTGTCCACGGAATGCGGCGTAGGTGCTGATGGCGGTGATGGGATTCACAATAGGGGCGGCCAGCATGTAGGCCACGGCACTGGAGACCGGCAGGCCCTTGGCGATGAGGCGGCGGATCACCGGCACGATGCCGCATTCGCACATGGGGAAGACCGCGCCCATAACTCCCCCGAGGCAGACGGCTGCGAAGGCGTTGCGGGGAAGGAGTCGCGTCATCAGGCGCGAGGGCAGGAACTGGTCGATGAGGCCGGAGAGCAGCGTCCCGAGTAAAATGAATGGCACGCCCTCGAGCAACACGCTCAGGAAAGCGTAGGAAAAATCCTGCACGCTGAAGGAAAACCACGCCGCGCTCATGGGGCTTTCCTTTTCTCAAGCCGCCGCCGGGAGAGGTAGAACCAGCCGCCCGGCAGGCCCCAGAGAAGATACACGACCATGCCTGCGATCGATACAAGCATGCCGGCGCCTTTGGCCACCCCGCAGAGGCTGTGGAGGAGTTCATCCAGCAGCGCCTCGCGCACGCCGATGCCATTCAGGCTGATCGGAAGGGAGGAAACGGCTGTCACAAGAGGCATGATCGACATCATGTCCAAAAAATCGACCTTCGGCGTGAACGCCCGGGCCACGCAGTAGAACGCGGCAAAAAATGTCACCAGCATCGGTATCGTGTAGAAGGCGCCCAGGAGAGCCTCGCGGCGGTTTTCGATGCAAAGTTGCCAGAGCTTGGAGAGCTTCACGATGGCGCCGCGAAAAGGCATTCCCTCCGGCAGGCGCTCCACCAGATGCCGCTTCGTGAGCACGAAGGATGCGGCGAGACCGACAGCCATCACGAAAAGAATAACGGCGAAAATTTTCATCGTGTTGCCGACGGCCGCGCTTTGGGCAAACCACTCCGAGCGCGACCAGGCAAAGGCGAGGCCCATCGCGACCAGCACCAGCACGGCAAGCAGGCGGTCCACCGCCACACTCAAAAACCCCGCCGTGCGGTGTTCGGGGTGTTCCTTCATGAGATAGAGCACGCGCACGACATCGCCTCCGGTGGTGCCGGGGAGGAACTGGTTGAAAAACGCGCCGATGAAAAAAAGCCGCGTCGTTTCAGGCAAGGGAACATGCAGGTGCAGCATTTTCAGGAAAAGCTGCCAGCGGATGATGCCGAAAAATTCGCACGCTCCGGCCGAGACCATCGCGGCGAGGAGCCACCAAAAATCCGCCCGGGCCAGTGCCGCCGCCATGTCGGCGCGGCGCGCCGGATCGTGGAGGAGCCACCAGAGCAACCCCACGGTGACGACAACCTGAAGCCCCTTGATCAGCCACTCCGTGAAAGCGGATTTTGCGCGTCCCGTGTCGGGGGCGTTGGCTTGTTCTGGATCCAATGTGTTTTTTGGAGCCATTCGGATTCAAGGTCACTCGGCACCGACCGGCACACTGCGCCGACGGCGCGCTGGTGGTTTGACAGGCTTCGCCGGCTCGGCTGCCTGGCGGGTGCTTGTGGTTGGCTTCACTGCCGCGCTGTCCAAAAGGTCGAAGCCCGGGAAGACCGGATGGGAATCCAGATTGCTGCTCGTGTCATGGCCATTCACAACCTCGACGGCGGGTGTTTCCTTGGAAGGTGTGATGCGCTTTTTTCGGACGACCGGTTTTTTCGCTGTGGCGGTCTTTTTTTTCGGAGCCGGCGTTTTTTGATGGTGCAGGCGGCGGGCATTGAGGAGTTCCGGCAGGCCCATTACTTCATCCTCGAGATTCTGAAATTGCCTATTCTGTGGAGACCGGCCACTCAAATAGTCCGCTGTGGCCTGAAGCAGGCTGGTGACATTTGTTTCCCAGGTCGCATGGGCCTCGTAGCCCTCCCAGTCTGGTTCGGGAAGCTTTCCGTGCAGGAGCGTCGCCATGCCATCCGCCACGGCATCGCTCGAATCGGGCTCCACATACACTCCCAGTCCGAAATGGCGAACGAGATCCTCCATCGGGCTCGTGCCACTTGCAGCCAGCACGTGGCGGCGGGCGTTCACGGCTGTCGTGAGTGTGGCCGTTTGGGAATGGAACGATCCGGCATAGGTCAGAAGGATGTAGTCCGCCGCCTGGAAGTAGCTCAGCCTTTTTTCGTCACCCACAAATTCATCGGAAATAAAGACCCTCTTCGAAAGCCCGAGGTCATCGGCGAGCATTTGGTAGTATTTCAGGGGTTTGTCTTTGTGGGAGGAGACACTGCCGATGATGACGAGGTGGACATCCGGGTTGTCGGTCAATGCGCGGATGGCGAGATCGAGGTTCTTGTGGTTCCGGATCGTTCCGAAGGCCAGAAAGACTTTTTTGCCCCGGGGAACCTTCCATGTGGCTCGGATGGTCTTCGGGTTTTGATAGACAGGCCGGGTGGACTCCGGTCCCAAGGGAACCTCGACCGGATGGATGTGGCGGGGCAGTTGGGAGGAATTGGAAAGGCGCTTGTGGGCTATCGCAATGCGGAAGGGATTGAAGGAAATCCTCGCGCACAGGGCATTCCACCACTGCGGACCCATCGCGTGGTCGCGCGTGGAGAAGTGAAGATTCGTTGCGTAAACGATCCTGTAAAAATGCGACAACAACATGTGCGGCCAGATCCAAAGCGCGGCTTGCGTGTCTGTGTGACTGCCAGTGAGAACAATCATCGGCCGCGTCGAGTAAACATGCCAGGCGAAGAGCCATTGGTTGATGACTGTTTGCTTGGCTTTGGAGAATTTCCGCGAAAAGAAGCTGGTGTCTTGAGTGGCGCCCTCCGCCATGCAGGGATTCACGGGATACTCCGCAGGGCGTGTGCGGAGGTAACCCGGACTGCACAGCACCAGAACGCGTATCCCAAGCTCATGGAGGGCAGTTGCTTGCTTGTGAACTTGGTCCGCAATGGCTCCATGCGATCCCGGACAATGGATCAGGATATCGACGGAATGTCGGTGGTTTGCAGGCATCGGCTTTGTTCTCTTTCAGCAGGCAGTTCTTTGAACCGTCTCTTTAATGAATCCTCGGACTACCGGGAGGCGCGGTTCAAGGAAGGTGGATTCGTCGGGAGTGCGGGGCAAGTCAAAACTACCCGCCACCGCCGCCATCCCGGTTCGGAATCAAAGTCCCGGGCTCGAGTGCATGATGCCGCCATCGGCAAAGATGGTCGTGGCGGTGAGGTAGCTGGCGCCGTCGCCTGCCAGGAAGGCTACGACACTGCCGATCTCCTCCGGCTGGGCCATGCGGCCGAGCGGAATCGCGTCATCGAGCTTTTTCAGCAAGGCGGGGTCTTTCATCGTGGAGGTATTGATCGGTGTGGCCACGGCTCCGGGGCCGACGGCTGTGACGAGGATGTTGTGCGGAGCGAGTTCGAGTCCGGCTGTGCGGGTGAGCATTCTCATTCCGCCTTTCGAGAGGCAGTAGGCGGTATTGCCGGGCATCGGCCAGTCCTCGTGGACCGAGGTGATGTTGATGATGCGTCCACCGCCGCCTTGGGCGATCATTTGCTTGGCGGCGATCTGTGTGCCGAAGAACGCGCTCTTGAGATTGATGTCCAGCACGCGCTGGTATTGCTCCTCGGTGGTGTCGAGCACGGAGGTGCGGGTCTCCACGCCGGCGTTGTTCACCATGATGTCGACGCGTCCGAAGTTGGAAACGGCTGCGTCGACGAGTTTTTGAAGGTCGGCCGTCTTGCTCACATCGGCTTGGACATGGACGGCTTTATCACCGAGGGCCAGCACCTGCTGCTCAAGGGCCACTGCGGTTTCGGGATGGACGATGTAATCGATAACAATGTTCGCTCCTTGCTTGGCGAGTTCGAGAACGATGGAGAGGCCGATGCCGCTGTTGCCTCCGGTGACGATGGCTGTTTTTCCTTTGAGTGTCATAGGTCGGCGGATGCTCTCCCTCTCGAGGCTTGCGGGCAATGAAAAAAAGGGCATATTCAGTCCTGCTCGAAGCACACGGGGGCATAGCTCAACGGTTAGAGCAGGCGGCTCATAACCGCTTGGTTGTCGGTTCGAATCCGGCTGCCCCCATTTTCCGACACAAAAAAACCGGCCGCGTTTCGGGTGAAAAACCCAACGCGGCCGGCGTGCTTTTTGAGTTTTGGTCGATCAGGCGATCGTCACATCTTTGCAGAGGTAAACATCCTGAATGGCGTGGAGGAGCTTCGCTCCCTCGTCCATTGGGCGCTGGAAGGCCTTACGGCCGGAGATAAGGCCTGTGCCGCCGGCGCGCTTGTTCACCACGGCAGTGTAGACGGCTTCGTTGAAGTCGTTCTTGCCGCTGGCGCCGCCGCTGTTGATGAGGCCCGCGCGGCCCATGTAGCAGTTCGCCACCTGGTAGCGGCAGAGGTCGATCGGATGCTCGCTGGTGAGCTCGGTGTAGATGCGCTCGTCGAGTTTGCCGTAGCTCGATCCGCCGGAGTTCAGCGCCTTGAAGCCGCCGTTGTTCTCCGGGAGCTTCTGTTTGATGATGTCCGCCTGGATTGTGCATCCGAGGTGGTTCGCCTGACCGGTGAGGTCGGCGGAGAGATGGTAGTCCTTGTCGCCTTTGATGCTGAATGCGGGGTTGCGGAGGTAGCACCAGAGGACGGTCGCCATGCCGAGTTCGTGGGCGAGGGCGAAGGCTTCGGCGACTTCCACGATCTCGCGGTGGGCGTCATCCGAGCCGAAGTAAATCGTGGCGCCGATGGCGGCCGCACCCATGTCGGACGCTGTCTTCACTTTTCCGAACAGAATTTCCTTGAAGGCATTTGGATAGGTGAGGAGCTCGTTGTGGTTGATCTTCACCATGAATGGGATTTTGTGCGCGTATTTGCGGGAGACCGTTCCCAGCACGCCGAAGGTCGAGCAAACGGCGTTGCAGCCGCCTTCGATGGCGAGCTTCACGATGTTCTCCGGATCAAAATAGGCGGGATTTTTTGCGAAGCTGGCTCCGGCGGAGTGCTCGATGCCTTGGTCAACCGGAAGAATTGACACATACCCGGTGCCTGCGAGGCGGCCGGTGTTGTAAATGCGCTGAAGGTTGTTGATGACCCGCTGATTGCGGTCGGTCGGTGCGAAGATGCGGTCCACAAAGTCCGGTCCAGGCAGGTGCAGGGCGTCTTTGGAAACGGTCTTGGATGTGTGCTTCAGGAGGTAATCGGCTTTGTCGCCGAGTGCGGATACGATGGTGTCGATCATTGTTTTTGCGGTTGCGCCGACAGGCATAGTGGACGGGTTCTTTTTTGTCCAGCCTGCGGCGCCCGTTTTTTTCCGGCTTCGCTTCGGGTTTTCCATTGACCCGGAGCTTGTATTCTGGGATACGCCCATGCCCGCATACTGTGCACATTCCGTCGTGGCGTATATTTGCTTTGCTCCACGAGGGTGTGTATGATTCTGCGGTCGGGCTGTTCAGTGCCCCTGAACGCTTCGTCCGGTCTTGCTTTGATGATATTTTGAAATGATTTCTTGGATTTGCTTTGAATGGGAGCTTGCCTCCCTGGAATTGCCCGTGCCGTCTGTTCCTCCTCTTCTTTTACGCCCGGCGGAGAAGGGAGAGGAGGAGACGGTCCTCAAGGTGCTGCTCACGGCCTTCGCGATGGATACGGCTTGGGGTGATATCAGCCGCAGGCTGGAGGAGGGAATGGAGCAGTATGTGGAGGCGGCTTTTGACCGGCCGGACCCGTCCTGCATCGTCGCCCTCCATGGCCACCGAGTTATCGGCGCCTCGCTTTTGGATGCGAATCCCGATGCGGGGAACCATCTCCTCAGCGGCCCCATGATTCTTCACGAATACCGGAATCGCGGCGTCGGCAGCGGATTGCTGGCCGCTTCTCTGATTTTTCTGCGGGACAAGGGCCTCACCAAAGTGCGCGGTGTGACCCGTGCGAATTCGACGGTTTCGCGTTTCGTTTACCCGAAATTCTCAAGCGTCCAGTCGCCGTATAACCAAGATCCGCTCCTCCCTCCGGGGCGTTGATTTTTCGCTTCCCACCGCACGACTGATCAATAATGCTCCCCCGCAGGATGAAGGGTTTTTTCGGTCAATACGAAACGGGGGGATTTTTTGATGAAATGTTCGAGGCGGATGGATCCGTGCGCCCCCACTATGCAAAAATCCTGGAGCGTTTTTCCGAAATGGACCCGGCCGCATTCGAGTCCAAGCGCGGGCTTGCGGAAAAAACCTATCTGAATCAGGGCATCACTTTCACGGTTTACAGCGGTGACGAGGGCACGGAGCGCATCATGCCATTTGATCTCGTGCCGCGCATCATTCCCGCCGACGAATGGCGCCTGCTGGAGCGCGGGCTCGAGCAGCGTCTGCGGGCGTTGAACCTTTTTTTGCACGATATCTACCACGGCCAGCGGATCGTGAAGGAGGGGGTGATCCCGCTGGAGATCATTCGCACGGCCAAGCACTACCGGCCCGAACTGGTCGGGCTCGATGTGCCGCACGATATTTACATCCACATCTGCGGATCGGATCTCATTCGAGGCGGCGACGGGACCTACATGGTGCTCGAGGACAACGGCCGCTGCCCGTCGGGGGTTTCCTATTTGCTCGAAAACCGGCAGGCCATGAAGCGGGTTTTTCCGAATCTTTTCAGCCGGCATGCGGTGAGGCCGGTGGACCGCTACCCGCAGGAACTTCTCGAGGTGCTGCGTTATGTGGCACCGCAGGCGAATCCCGATCCGACCGTGGTCGTGCTCACGCCGGGCATCTACAATTCCGCCTACTTCGAGCACTCGTTCCTCGCCCGTTCGATGGGAATCGAAATCGTGGTCAGTCAGGACCTCGTGGTGAAGGACGCCTGTGTTTACATGAAGACCACCAAGGGGCTGAAAAAAGTCGATGTCATCTATCGCCGCATCGATGACGATTTTTTGGATCCCACCGTCTTCCGCAAGGATTCCGTGCTCGGCGTTCCGGGCATCGTGAACGCCTACCGCGAGGGGAATGTGAACCTCTGCAACGCGCTCGGCACGGGCGTCGCCGACGACAAGGTCACTTATTACTATGTCCCGGCGATGATCAAATTTTACCTCGGCGAGGAGCCCATCCTGCCGAATGTCGAGACCTACCTCTCGGCTGTCGATTCCGACCGGAAATTCATTTTGGAAAATCTCGAGAATCTCGTCGTCAAGGCCGCCAACGAAAGCGGCGGCTACGGCATGATGATCGGCCCAAAGGCCAGCCGCGAGGAGATCGAAAAATTCCGCGCCGCGATCATCGCCGACCCGCGCGGATACATCGCGCAACCGGTCATCAGCCTTTCCCGCTCGCCGTGCTATTTCGATGGAAAATTCGAAGGCCGGCACATCGACCTGCGCCCCTACATTCTCATGGGTGAAAAAACAACGATTGTGCCCGGCGGCCTCACGCGCGTGGCCATGCGCAAGGGATCGCTCGTCGTGAATTCCTCGCAGGGCGGCGGCAGCAAGGACACCTGGGTTCTGGATGAAACGGAGGCCGCATGCTGAGCCGCGTTGCCGATTCCTGTTTCTGGCTGAGCCGCTACATCGAGCGCGCGGAGTCCAGCGCTCGCATTCTGGATGTGAACATCCAACTCGTCCTCGACTCGGAGGATCAAAGCGGGAGTGGCAGCAGCGACCTTTGGAGCCCCATCCTCTCCACACTCGCCGAGCAGGAGCTTTTTCAAACCCAACACGGGGAGTTGACCGGCGACACGGTGATGGAATTTGTGACTTTTGAAAAAGCGAACTCCAGCTCGATTTTGTCATCCGTGACCCTCGCCCGCGAGAACGCCCGCACCGTGCGCGAGCAAATATCGAGCGAGATGTGGGAGCAATTGAACCGCGTTTATCTTTATCTTCAGAGTCCGGCGGCGCGCACGGCTTTCCGCGAGAGTCCGATCGGCTTCTACCGGAGTCTTGTCGATCAATTCCACTCGTTCCAAGGCATCACCGACGCGACGATGACGCATGGCGAGGGTTGGCATTTCCTCCAGGCCGGAAAATACCTCGAGCGGGCGGATGCCACATCCCGCGTGCTGGATTTCAAATACCATGTCCTCCTGCCCAGCGGTGAACGGGTGGGCGGCGATGTGGACATCACGCAATGGATGGCTGTCTTGCGCTCGTGCAGTGCGATGGAGGCCTACCTGAAGCTCTTTCACGGACGCGTCACCAGTTGGGAGGTGGCGGGCTTTTTGATTCTCCACGCCAGCTTCCCGCGCTCGATCCGCTTCAGCGTGGATGCGCTCGACCACGCCCTTCACAGCATTTCCGGCAGCGAGCGCGGGCATTTCAGCAACGAGGCCGAGCGCCTTTCGGGCATGCTGCGTTCGAGCCTCGACTACACAACCGTCGATAGCATTTTTCAATCCGGTCTCCATCAATACCTCGACCAAACCCAGACCCGCATCGGCGAGGTCTCGCAGGCTTTGGCCGACACCTACTGCCGCTGGCTGTGAGTTCCAAAGAATCCTCCCCGCGTCCGCTCACGACCACTGTGTTGGACACCTACACCTTCGAGGCCCTTCTGAAGCAGGTGGCCCGCTCGTTCCAGCTTTCCCTGCGCATCCTGCCCGCGTCGCTGCGCCCCCCGCTTTCGCTTGCCTACATGCTCGCGCGGGCGTCGGACACGATTGCCGACGCGTCGTCGGCGCCGGATTTTCAACGCCTCGCGCTGCTTCGCGGGTTGCCGGGTCTTTTTCCGGAGAAGTCGCCCGATCTCGGTTTGGCCGGGCCGGAGCGCGAGTTGCTGAATCTCATGCCCCGTCTGCTCGAGGCGCTGGAAACCCTTCCCGACCGCGAAGAGATCATTGCCCAATGGCGGATCATTCTCGAGGGCCAGATTTTCGATGTGGAACGCTTCACGGAGACATCCCCCGGCACGCCGGTGGCCCCGCTCACGCCGGAGGAGTTGGAAAAATACACCCAGCTTGTCGCCGGCAGCGTCGGGGAATTCTGGACGCGTCTCTGCTTCAAGCATGTGCCGGATTATTCCGCCAGGCCGCTCGAGGAGTTGCTGCCGCTCGCACGCAGTTTCGGCCAGGCGTTGCAGTTGATCAATATCCTGCGGGACCGCCGCACGGATGCCGACGCGGGGCGCATTTACATCCCGGACGAGCGTTTCTATGTGGAAATGCAGCATGTCGCCGAATTGCTGAAATCCGCCGCCGAATATACGGCGGCCATCCAACCGCGCGCCCTCCGCGCAGCGTGTGCCCTGCCGCTCGATCTCGCGAATCAGACGCTCGCCCTCATCGCCCAGCATCCTCTCGGCGTCGGCGTGAAAGTGCCTCGCCACAAGGTCTGGATCGCCTTCGCGAAGGCCTTCTGGCGCTAAATTTCGGACTCTTGCCGGGCCTGGTATCCGGCCACGAATTGCTCGCGGAACGCCTGAAATGTTCCCTTCAGGATGTGCTCCCGCGCCTGGCGGGTGAGGTTCAGGTAGAAGTGGAGGTTGTGGATGGATATCAGCCGCAGACCGAGGATTTCCTCCGCCTTCACCAGATGCCGCAAGTAGGCGCGGGTGAAGTTCCGGCAGGCATGGCATTCGCAACCGGCTTCGATCGGGCCGGTGTCCTCGGCAAACGGGGCGTTCTTGAGATTGATGGTGCCTGTGGCTGTGAAGGCGGTTCCATTGCGGGCCAACCGGGTCGGCAACACGCAGTCGAACATGTCGACCCCCCGGGCGATCATTTCCACAATCTGCGGCGGGGTTCCCAATCCCATCGCATAACGCGGATGGTCTGAAGGCAGGAATGGCACCGCATTCTCGATGGCGCGGAACATTTCGTTCTCAGGCTCGCCGACGCTTACGCCGCCCACGGCATAGCCATCGAAGCCTATTTCAACCAATGCCCGGGCACTCTTCTCGCGCAGGTCGGCGTGTGACGATCCCTGCACGATGCCGAAGATCAGCGGGCGGCCTTCCGGCGGCTGGGCATCCCACCACTCCCTGCATCGGCGCGCCCAGCGCAGTGTGAGGTCGAGACTCTTCGAGGCGTCGGAGTGGCTGCACGGGTGCGGGGGACACTCGTCGAAAAGCATGACGATATCCGAGCCAAGGTCGCGCTGGATTTCCATCGAAGTCTCGGGGCCGATAAAGGTCGGTGTGCCATCCAAGTGGTTCTGGAAATGCACGCCCTGCTCGGTGATTTTGCGGAGCTTGGCGAGCGAGAAGACCTGGAATCCCCCGCTGTCTGTCAGGATCGGGCGGTCCCACGACATGAACCGGTGCAGGCCGCCGAGGCGGGAGATGAGTTTTTCACCCGGCCGCACATGGAGGTGGTAGGTGTTGCCGAGAATGATCTGTGCGCCGAGGCCGCGAAGTTCGTCGGGGCTCATGGCTTTCACCGTGGCCTGCGTGCCCACGGGCATGAAGACCGGCGTTTGAACGGGCCCGCGCCGCGTGTGCACGGTGGCTGCGCGCGCGGAGCCTTCCGTGGCCTCGAGTGTGAACGATGCGCCCAAGGCGGGGCTCACTTTTTCGGAGCCGCGCCGGCGAGGGCCAGGGAGATGTCGATCACATCCGAGACCTTGTCGAGGTTCTCGCCTTGTTTGATGCCGTAGTCGCCGCGGTTGATCTGGAAATTTGTGCGGACAACCAGCAGATCGCCTTGCAGCTTGCCACCGGTGCGGTCGGCGAGACGGCCGGGGAGGTAGGTGACTTTGACCGGAACCACGATTTCTTTGGACACGCCCTTGAGCGTGAAGACGCCCTTCACATCGGCCGTGCCAGCGTTTCCGTCTTTTTTGGAGTTCAAGACCTCCTTGATCTCAAAAGTGATCTCGGGGTGCTTCGCCGTGTCGAGCCACTCGGCTCCGAGCATGTGCTCCTGCATCATGGGATTCGGAACGGTGAGTGTCTTGGCGTCCACGATGATCTTGCCTTCGATGTCCTCGGGTTCCGCCGGATCGGCTGAAATGGTTCCGCTGATGCCGTTGGTCGTGCCGCTGATGGATTCAAGCGGAGCGTCGAGTTTGAAGACGATATTGTTCACGCCTTTCGGGTCTTTGAAGTCGAAGGCGACTTCATCGGCGAAGGCTTGCGTGGCGAGGAGGGCTGCGATGGCGAGTGTTTGGATTTTCATAGTGATCGGGGTTTTCGTTTGGAGAAGAGGAAGCTGGATGCAAAGACCGCGAAAGACAAGCCGGTTCCCAAAGCAACGAAATCCACTCCAGGAACAAATTTTTCCTGCTTCACTTCGTAGGAAATGCCGGTGATTTCATCCGTCGCGGGAATCGTGACATAAGTCTTCGTCCATCCCTTGTCGGCACCGCTGAACCACCACCACGAAAGGCAGGTGGAGAGTATGAAGAGGGCTAAAAGCCGGGTGGCCGTGCGGAATGGGAATTTCATGGAGTGGTGGATTTGTCGGTCGGATTCTGCCGCACCTGCTCGCGAAGCTGACTCATATTCGGCACCTCCAGAAGCAATCTTTTTCCATCCTTCGAGACCGTGCCTGAAGCGGTGACCCTTTTTCCGATGTAGGTTTTGAGAAGCCGCGTGGAAAAAGTGTTTTTATCGGAATCCACAAAACACAGCACGACATCACCTGGTTCCGCTCCCTTGAAGCGGAGGAACCGCGTGGAGCCTTCCTCGTCGAATTTGGCGATGTCCCCTGTGATGGTGGCTGACTTGCCGTCCCTCCGCGTGATGGCGGCGCGCTCCCCGGCTGTGAATTGCTCTCTTCCGTCATCCGCCTCGGCCACGGCTGGTTTTTTCTTGTCCTGACCCGCGAATTTCATGGCTGCAAAAACTCCGCCTGCCACGAGAACCGCTGCCAGAACCGCGATCCAAACGGGAAACCGGCGGGTGTTTTTTTTTGAAACAGGCACCGGAGCCGCGACAGGCTTGGTCCTCGGCGCGGCTTGAACAGGTGGCTTGTTTTTCAATCCTTCCAAAGCTTTCAGAGCGTCGGCGGCGCTGGATGGGCGGTCGTCCGGAGAAAAGGCAAATAGGCTCTCGACCCACGCAGTGAGTTCCACCGGCAAGTCGGGACGGTATTCAGCCAGTGGGGTGAAAGCATGCTCCAGATGCGAGGAAATCACAGCGGAGACCCCCGCGCCGTCGAAAGGATTCCGCAGCGTGAGGGCGCGGTAAAAAACGCAGCCGAGCGAATAAAGATCGGCGCGGTGGTCGATCGGTTGGCAGTGGAGTTGTTCGGGCGAGAGGAAGTAAATCGATCCGGTCAATGCGCCCGAGTGGTCGAGCGTTTGCTCGGAGGGGGCCTCTTGGATTTTCGCGAGTCCGAAATCCAGCAGCTTCACCCTCAGGTCGCCGGTTTCCGTCCAAGTGACCATGATATTTGCCGACTTGATATCGCGGTGCACCATGCCCAGCGAGTGCGCGGCCCCCAGCGCCTCAAGGCTCTGGCGGGCCAGTTGGCCGAAAACCGCCGCATCCATCGGGCTCTCCAGCTTGTCCAGGCTCGTGCCGTTGATGAATTCCATGACGACGAAGACATTTTCGTGTGATGGCAGAAAATCGAAAATCGTGACGATGTTCGGGTGTTGCAGGCTGGCAAGGCGGTTGGCTTCGTTGAGGGATCCTGCCGCATCTGTGAGCGCATCGACTCCGGTGTGCACGCTTTTGATGGCCACATGGCGATTTAGAAGCTGGTCATAAGCGAGGTAAACCGCGCCTTCCCCGCCGGAGCCGAGCTTGCGGTCGATCACATACCGCCCGCCGATCACTGATGCCTCGATTTCGGAATCCACAGGTGCCGTCATGCACAGGGGGATTGAAAAACTCAAGCCGCCTTCCATGCCGATTCCGTAACAATCGCAGTGGCCGGCCGGCGCGGGGGAGGGGAGTGTCAGAGGACCACGGCAAAGAGGAGCTGACTACCGTTGCTGCATTCCTGCCCTGGCGGGGTTCGCCGGTCCGCAGTCCATGGCCCCTGACGCCGAAAAGTTAATCGCCACAAGCGGGCGAGGCAACTGGTATTCCAACGGTCTTGCCCGCCGCCCGCGACCGTGCAAAATCCCGCCCATGTCTTCCATCAATCAGGATTCCGTCCGCCAGGCGCTTGCCGCCGTCAAATACCCAGGGTTTTCGCGTGATATCGTTTCGTTCGGATTGGTCCGTGATGTGGTGCTGAATGGATCGGACATGGATGTGCAGTTGGTGCTCTCGACGAATGACACGGGCATCGCAAAAAAAATCCACGCCGATGCCACAGCCGCTCTCCAAGCCATGGGCGGGGCGGGCCGTGTTTCTGTGAAGATCGATGTCCAGGCCCCCGCCACCACCACGGGAGCTGTCGGCCCCGCGAAGATCGAGGGCGTCAAGCATGTCATCGCGGTGGCCAGCGGAAAAGGCGGCGTGGGCAAATCCACCGTCGCCGCAAATCTCGCCCTGGCCCTCGCGCAATCGGGTGCCAAGACGGGCCTCTGCGATTGCGACATCTACGGCCCGAGTATCGCGCTCATGTTTGGCGGAACCAATGAACGCCCGACGGCGGATGACGACAACCGCATCATTCCCATCGAGCGACACGGGGTTTCGCTCATGTCCATGGGTTTCCTCCTTGATGATGGATCCCCCGCCGTTTTGCGCGGGCCGATGGTGACCCGCTACACGCAGCAATTTTTGCGGCAGGTCGCATGGGGCGATCTTGATTTTCTCATCCTCGACCTCCCGCCCGGCACGGGGGATATCCAGCTCACGATCGTTCAGACCGTGGCGCTTTCCGGGGCGATCATTGTCACCACGCCGCAGGAGGTCGCTCTCATCGACGCGCGGAAAGCCATTTCGATGTTCGGCAAAACGAATGTGCCGGTGCTCGGGATCGTTGAAAACATGAGCTACTTTTTGTGTCCGGGGGATGGCAAACGCTACGACATTTTCGGCACGGGCGGAGGCTCCCGCGAGGCGGCCAAGCTCAAGGTGCCATTGCTCGGCGAGGTGCCGATCGAGCCGCTCGTGCGCGAGGCGGGCGACACGGGGCGTCCAGCGGTGGCGTCCCACCCCGGCAGCGCGGCGGCGGGTGTTTTCAAAGGCATCTCGGAAAAAATACGCTCCACGCTCGGGTAGTCGGAAGCCGTATCAGGGCTTGGCCTCGGGTTGGCGGGCGACCTTCGAGGCGTGACGGTCGATTTTTTCAGCAAGCGTGGGATTTTTTGCATCCAGCGCATGGGCTTTTTGCCAATACATGACGGCCTCCGTGGTCTTGCCGAGTTTCTCGTAGGCGTCGCCGATGTGCTCCAGCACGACGGGATCGGGCGTCTCCAGAAGCGAGGCCGCGCGCAGCAATTCCTTCACAGCCTCCTCGTGACGGCCCTGATGGAAATAGACCCAGCCGAGCGTGTCAACATAAGCCCCGTTGTGCGGATCGAGCTCCAAGGCGCGTGTGACGAGTTGCTCGGCGGCGTCGAGGTTTTCACTCCGGTCGGCCCACATGTAGGCGAGGAAGTTGTAGGGTTCGGGATTCTCCGGATCGAGGCTGATGGCCGATTTCATCAACTCGGCGGCTTTGACGAAATGTCCCGCGCGCTCGGCGGCGGAGCCGTAGCTGAGGAAGAAGGCGGCATCGAGCATCTCGGGGTTCGAGTTCGAAGCTTCAATAAGAGTGCGCTCGAAGGCCATGAGCGCGGCGGCGTGTTGCTTCGACTGACTCAGCGAAATCGCCCGAAGCAGCGTGAACCCGGTCAGGTAGGGGAAGCGTTTCTCGGCCTCGTTGGCGTATTGGAGCGCGGTGTCGGGATCGCCCGCGCGCAGGGCGGTGCGGATGATGTCCTCGTAGCGGCGCGGATCGATGGGTGCGATGACCAGGGCTTGGCGCATGCTCGCGAGGGCGCTTGGAAGCTCGTTTTGCCGAAGGCGTATGCGGGCGAGTTGATCGTAGGCGGCGAGATTCACCGGACTCTCCGCGATGACCTCTTCGAGCAGCCGCGCGGCGGCCGCATTGTCGCCCGTCTGCGAATGGCACTCGGCGAGCTTTTCCTTTAATCCCGCAAGCGAGGAATTTCTCTCAAAGGCCGCTTTGTAAAGCTCGACCGCGCTGACGGCGTCCCCGCACGCGAAATAAAAATCCGCCGTCCGCGAGAGGATTTCCGGATCCTTGCCACCGCTCTGCGCTGCACGATCCACGAGAACGAGGATTTTTTCCCTCTCGCTGTCGGAAACTGGACGATTCGAGCGCCGGGTGTCCCTCAATCGCAATTCGGCAAGATCGAGCCAGAAGGCGGGATTTTGGTTTTCGGATTTCAGGGCCTTTTGAAAAAGGGCCTCGACGCGTTTGTTCTGGCCCGTGGCCCGGTAAACCTCCCAAAGAACCTCAAACGCGTTCGATTGATCCGGCGAAATGTCGAAGGCGATCGAGGCGAATTTTTCAGCGAGGACCGGTTTTTCAAGCTGACGAAGGTAGATGTTCGCCAGCGCCATCGCTGCCGTGGGATTTCGCGGCGATGCTTTGGCGGCATCCTTCAAAACGGAGAGGGCCTCCGTCGTCTCGCCCCGGCGCAGGTGGTGTTGTGCCACATCCAAAGCCAGGTCGCAAAAGCCCTGATCAAGAGCCAGCACGCGCTTTTTGGTTTCGAGTGCCTTGTCAGGCCCCTCGGTTTCCTCCTCGAAAATGGCCTGCATATAGCGGGCATGGGCTTCGGCTACACGCTCCGCGCGACCGGAGAGTTGCATGGGCGAGGGATTGGCAAAACACTCGGGAATCTGGAATTCAGCCTCCGAACCTGCGGCTGTGAACGAAAAAACAAACAAACCGGCGGCCCCCGCCACGCAGGCGGGAATCCGGAGCAGGGCTTGCGCTGCCAATCGTCCGTTCATTGACTTAACACTATTCCCTCGATGGCATTTTTCCACCCGAAATGCGGGGTCGCGGCGGTGGGTTCAGATTTCTTGAAACCCAAGGAGAAGTCCGCGATGATGTCGCATTTCATGGCGAAACGCTCCACACCATTCCAAGTTCCGGCCCTTGTGGTCGGTCTGGTGCTCCTGTTTTCGGGTATTTACCTCTTCGCCTCTCTCGCCAGCTACGATCCCCGCTCTGTCCCGGGCTGGGCACCGCTCATCAGCAGCGTGTCCAAATCCGTGGGCGCAAGCCCGAACCTCGGTGGACCACTGGGAGCGATTCTCGCCGGATATTCGCTTTTTTTCTTCGGGGGCGCTGCCTACCTGCTGGCGATGGTGACCATCGGCTACGGCCTCGCCAAGTGGTTCCTGCCCGGCTACCGCCTGCGTGACAAGGCGCCTTGGGGGCTCCTCATGGTCGTGCTCGGAGCCTGTCTCCTTCAGCTGCAGCCACTTTTTTTGTCCGATTGGAAATCCGACCTCCGCATCGAAGGCCCCGGTGGTTTTTTTGGACTCTGGCTCGGCCGGAAGGCCATCTACAACCTCGTCGGGAGCTTCTCGTTTTTTCTCCTCTCCGCACTTTATGTTATCAGCCTCCTCTACGCCCTGACATCGCATCCGATCCGCGATGGACGCCTAGCCTGGAAGTCCTTCATGGCATGGCACGAGGCCCGTCGGCAGGCGCGCTTGCAGACGCTCGCGGCCGATAAACGCCTCGAGGAGGAGCGTGCCGCGCTGGAGAAGAAAGCGGACAAGTTGGAGAAAAAGGCCCGCAAAAAAGGCATCGATCTCCCCGAGCCGGAATTGGAACTTTTTCCTGCCGATTTGCCGGAGCCTGAAATCATCGATGCCACGGCAGCCGCTCCCTCGAAAAAGCCGAAGCTCTCGGAGTTGCGGGCCACGCGCGATTCGAAGGATTCCTTCCCTCCCGGCCTCGTGGATGTGCATTTCGAAAATTACATCATGCCCGATACCGGGTTGCTTGATCCGCCGGATGAGACCGATCGCGAACCCCTCGATCGCGAGGAGCTGAAAAACAACCAGAACCTCATCATCGAAACCTTGGCGCAATTCGGCATCAAGGCCACTCCGGGCACGATCACCAAAGGCCCCACAATTACCCGTTACGAGGTCTACCCGGATGTCGGAGTCCGCGTTGATAAAATCGTGGCTCTGGAGCGCGACATCGCCCGCGCCACGCGTGCCGAGAGGATCAACATCCTCGCGCCGATTCCCGGCAAGGACACCGTGGGTATTGAAATCGCCAACTCGAAAAAAGTGAAAGTCACCCTCCGCGAGCTTTTCGAGAAGGACATCTGGCGCGAGTCCTCCGCAAAACTCCCCCTCGCTCTTGGCATGGATGTTTACGGCAACACCATCATCGGCGACCTCGCCAAAATGCCGCACTGCCTCGTTGCCGGAACCACCGGCAGCGGCAAGAGCGTTTGCATCAATTCGATCATTGCCAGCCTGCTCTTCCGCTACTCGCCGGAGCAACTGCGTTTCATCATGATCGACCCGAAGGTGGTGGAAATGCAGATTTACAACTCCCTCCCGCACCTCATCACCCCCGTCGTCACCGATCCCAAAAAAGTCCTCCTCGCCTTGCGCTGGGTGGTCGATGAAATGGAGCAGCGCTATCGCATCTTCGCCAAGTGCAAGGTCAAAAACATCTCCGCCTTCAATGAGCGGCCACTCCCGAAATCCCAGACCGAACTCGATGCCGAGAGTGCGGCAAATGCCGCAAACGCCGCAAAAGAAATTCCCGCTCCCGAGCCAGAGGCCGTTCTGGAGGAACCCGCCGAACAACCCGACGCGCCTTTCGAGGAGACCGCTGCACCCGAGGAATCCGGAGACATTCCACCCGCCGGGGAATCGGACGAAGAAGAGCCGCCCGACGAGGAGCCCATGGCCCCGCCCGTTCCGGTGCCGCGCTCGGACGACCTGATTATTCCAAACCGCATGCCGTTCATCGTCGTGATCATCGACGAGTTGGCGGATCTCATGCAGACCGCTCCGGCGGATGTCGAAAGCGCCATTGCCCGCATCACTCAAATGGCCCGCGCCGCCGGCATCCACATGATCGTGGCCACCCAGACGCCGCGCGCGGATGTCGTTACCGGAATCATCAAGGCAAACATTCCGAGCCGCATCGCATTCCAAGTCGCCTCAAAAATCGACAGCCGCGTTATCCTCGATGAAAACGGTGCCGAAAAACTCCTCGGCCAAGGTGACATGCTCTACCTCCCGCCCGGCACCTCGAAATACACCCGCGCTCAGGGAGTGCTCGTCACCGAGGAGGAAATCCACCGCCTCGTGGAATTCGTTTCCAAACAAGCCGAGCCGAATTTTGAAAAAAGCATCCACGACAAACTCACCAGCTCCACGATCCCCGAGGAGGAGGTCAGTGATGAGGACGAGGAGCTTTGCGCCAAGTGCCTTGAGATTATCCGACAGGAAAACCGCGCCTCGACCTCGATGCTCCAACGCCGCCTGAAATTAGGCTATACACGCGCCGCCCGTGTGATGGATATTCTCGAGCAACGCGGCATCGTCGGGCCGAAGGACGGCGCAAAAGACCGCGAGATTCTTGTCGATCTGAACGAGGAGGGCCAATTTTGAAACACCACGACCACCAGCCCGAGAGTGATTTTTTCATCGGCGCCCGCCTCTCCGCGCGCCGGCAGAAACTCGGCATCCAGCTTGAGAAGGCGGCCAAGGATATCCGTGTTTCCGTTTCCCGCTTGAGCCAGATCGAGTCGGATGACTTCTCCAGCTTTGCCCATCCCACCTACGCGCGGCTTTTTCTGGTAGATTACGCGAATTACCTGCGCGTCCCGTTGGAGGAAATTCGCGATTACCTGCCCGGCAGCAAAAAGCTCGGCACCTCTGACAACCGCTACCTCGAGGTTCTCCTGGCGCGCCAAACCTTCCTCCACGGCGATCAGTTCAAATCCCTTCGCAGGCTCGTCTTTGGCGTCGGTGCCGGTCTCCTCGTTCTCATCCTCATCGGCCTCGGCATTTATTTCTGGAAGACCTGGAAAAAATTCGAGCGCGTCCAACCCGCTGCCGCCTCTCCCGCCGCGACACCCGTGGCCACGCCAAGACCGATCGCCGCGCCCACCGCGAAGCCGCCCCGCCCATCGATCACCCCGGCTTCCATCCCCGAGCCGATTCGGTCCCGCCCCGAAGCCACGCCAACGCCTACTCCCACACCCGCCGCCAAAGCCTCTCCCACACCCTTCACCCTTCCGCCATTCGAACCCTCTCCCCTGCCGAAACGCCCGCAATGAATTCTTCCACTGAAGCCGCACCGCGCCGCGTCGGCATGATCAGCCTCGGCTGCGCCAAAAATCTCGTCGATGCAGAGATCATGCTCGGCTCCGCAAAATCCGAGGGCTTCGAAATCACCGCCGATCCCGCCGAGGCCGATGTGCTCATCGTGAATACCTGCGGATTTATCGATTCCGCCAAGCAGGAATCCATCGACGCCATTCTGGAGGCCTCCCGCCAGCGAAACGAAGGCAAGCGTCCGGATGCCAAAATCGTTGTCAGCGGTTGCCTGTCCCAACGCTTCTCCACCGACCTCGTCGGCGAACTCCCCGAGGTGGACGCCTTCATCGGACTCGATCAAGTCGCCGAAGCCGGAGCGATCTTCCGCCGTGTGCTCGATGAAGACAAATCCAGCGTCCTCAATCTCGTCATGCCGAAGTCCCGCTACATCCCCGACTTCGCCACTCCCCGCTTCCGCCTCACGCCAAATCACTCCGCCTATGTGAAAATCGCCGAGGGGTGCAACCACCCTTGCAGCTTTTGTGTGATCCCGCAAATGCGCGGACGCCACCGCAGCCGCTCCCTCGATTCCGTCGTGCGCGAGATTCGCGGCCTCGTTGCCGAAGGTATGAAGGAGATCAACCTCATCAGCCAAGACACCACCTACTACGGCATGGATCTCTGGGATGAAAAAGCCGGCCCGCGCCAGCCAGTGGACGCCTCGCGCGGGACCTCGCTCATCCACCTCTTGGATGAGATCGGTGAAATCGGCGGCGAGTTCTGGGTTCGACTCCTCTACACCCATCCCGCGCATTGGAGCGACGACCTCATCGCCGCCATCGCCCGCAATCCCCATGTGGCCCGTTATGTGGATATGCCCCTCCAGCACATCCACGCCGAAATGCTCAAGCTCATGCGCCGCGAGACCTCCCGCGAGCACATCGAAAATCTCATCACCCGCATTCGCGCAGGCATCCCAGGCATCGGCCTCCGCACCACATTCATCGTCGGCTTCCCCGGCGAAACCGAGGAACATTTCGAGAGCCTCCTCGCCTTCATCGAGGAAACCCGCTTCGAGCGCCTCGGCGTCTTTAATTACTCGCAGGAGGACGGCTCCCGCGCGGCCAAGATGGATCACCAAGTCCCCACCCGCACGAAAAACCGCCGCTACCGCGAAGCCATGAAACTCCAGCAACGCATCGCCCGCGAGATGGCCGAATCCCGCACCAGCCATACCCTCCGCGTCCTCGTGGAAACCCCCAACTCCGGCCGCACCGAACACGACGCCCCCGAAGTCGATTGCCGCGTCATCCTCACCCAACCCGCCGAAGTCGGCACCTTCATCAACGCCAAAATCCTCGGAGCCCAAACCTACGACCTCGTCGCCGAACCCCTCTGATTCCAAACTTGCCGCCAACCAACCTTTCGATCAACTTGCCGCCATGACCTCCACCACCATCAAAAAAAACACCCGCCCCCAAGCCTTCACCCTCATCGAGTTGCTCGTCGTCATCTCGATCATCGCCATCCTCGCCTCCCTCGCATTTCCGGCTGTAGGCGGCGCCATGGATTCCGCAAAGAAAACCACCGCCAAAAATGCTGCGGTTCAG
Organism: Spartobacteria bacterium; assembly: GCA_046093785.1. GTDB lineage: Bacteria > Verrucomicrobiota > Verrucomicrobiia > Chthoniobacterales > Terrimicrobiaceae > UBA967. The sequence continues at coordinate 2,383 of JBJTGE010000016.1, read as the reverse complement.
ATCGCCAATGCGGTGGTTGCTTATGAGACGGAGTATGGACGGTTGCCTCGAACTTCTTGGGGGACTTCTTCAACGAACGACTTCTCAGGGCCCATCACGGCTAACCTGATTGGCACTCTTTCAGGCACCACAAACGATAATCCACGAGCGATTGTTTTTTTGGAGACCTCGGCTTACAAAAAAGGTAAAGGAGGAACAAATTCCAGTGGCGAATACTTGGATCCTTGGGGCGGAACTTATCTCATAGCTCTTGATTACAACTACGATAATACAATCTCTGCTGGCACTAATAGCACAAGCTTGAGAAAGAAGGTTGGTCTTTGGAACACAAATTCAAGTAGCAAACTTACGGTTAATTCCTGGGACTGAGAGCGCTCAACCTGCTATTTGATTTTATCAATTCCGTTACCAATTCTTGATCCACTGGTTTGTATTCGTTGTGCCAGCACGCGACCACAGGTCAAAAAAATTAGTCCCCGAGCGGTTTGCTGCACCGGGATATTGATAGCCATAACCCTCTCCAAAAGGATCTAAAATTGGCTGATTTGTTGAACTTGAAATTGTGGAATTTGCTCCCATACCCTTGCTGAATTCGAAATAAACCTTCCCACTTGTTGGAGCAAGTGCACCTCTTAAAATTGGGTGGTTATTTGTTCCTGGGGTTGCTGTGCCTGAACTGCTTCCATTTGTGAGGGCCGGATAATCCCCCATATCCGCCTTGTAGCTCTCCAAGGCCGCAGACAGCGCCGCAATTTCCGCCTCCGCGCGACTCCGCGCGGCCTTTTTCTGCACGTAACCGGCTGTTTGAAGCACCAACCCGGCCAGAATGACAATGACAGTTATCACGACGAGCAACTCGATCAGGGTGAAACCATGGCGGGGATTCGCATTGCAAGGGGACTCGGAGAGCGTTGGGGTTTTCAGTGAGCGCATGGCGCAAACCTGTGAAATACCACTCACGCGCACAAGGAAAACTTTCCAAAATCTTCACGCCGTAAAAAATCACCTCCCCGCGAAAATAAAATTGACCTCACTACATCTTGTGGTGATTTTCCCAGCGACTCTCACATCACTACAACATATATGCGCTGCCCGAAATGTGGAACCCTCGATGACAAAGTCATTGACTCCCGTCTCTCGAAAGACGGGGCCACGATCCGCCGTCGCCGGGAGTGTCTGGATTGCCAGTCCCGCTTCACTACTTACGAAGTATTGGAGCGCAATGAGTTGCGAGTTATCAAGCGCGACGGTCGCCATGAGATTTTCGAACGGAACAAGCTCCTCGGCAGCATCGCAAAAGCCTGTGAAAAACGATCCGTCACACTCGAAGCCATGGAGCATGTCGTGGAAGATATTCTCCAGGAGATCGAAAACAGTCAGGAGCGCGAGGTTTCCTCCAAGCACCTCGGTGCCCTTGTGATGGCCCGCCTCCATGCGCTCGACCCCGTCGCCTATGTGCGCTATGCCTCGGTCTATCGTCAATTTCAGGAGGTCGGCGACTTCATCGAGGAGATCGAATCCCTCGGCCGCCGCGTTGCTCCCACCCCTGATCAAGCCGAACTCTTCAAGCCGTGATCGCCCTCCGTGACAACTACCCCCTCGTGCGCTTCCAGGATGGCAGCGTGATGAACTACGACCGCGCCTGGCTCGCCTCCGCCGTCGTCCGCGCCGCCGAGGTCGCCGGCTACAAAAAATGGTGGCTCACCACTCATGTCACCGAAAGCATCTCCAGCTACCTCCAGCAGGAATTCGACGAGAATATCGTCACCATTTCCCGCCTTGAAAAAGCCGTCCAGTCCGTGTTGCAGGTCATCGGCTACTCGGATGTCGCCCGCTGCTTCGATGGGCTGCCCCCGCCCGGCCCGCGCTCGCGCCCGGAACTCGCCCGCCGCGCCGGCACAGGCTACGAACTCGTCTTCTTCAACCTCCTCCACGAACGCCTCCGCGAAATCCTCGAATCCCCCGCCCGGCAGGTCGAAATCCACGGCCTGCACGATTGCGTGAAACTCCTCCGCTGCGCCAAGCACTGGAGCCCCGACTGCTCCGGCCTCATGAGCGAGATCGTCTCCTTCATCCGCAACGAAGCCGCATCCAGCCGGCGCGCCCACGAACTCAACCTCCAACTCGCATGACCCTTTTCGAAAAAATCATCGCCCGCGAAATCCCCGCCGATATCGTTTTCGAGGACGACCAGTGCCTCGCCTTCCGCGACATCGCCCCCCAAGCCCCGGTCCACATCCTCGTCATTCCCAAAAAACCCGTCGCCCGCATCGCAGCCGCCCAAGCCGATGATCAGTCGCTCCTCGGCCACCTCCTCCTCACCGCCGCCGCCATCGCCCGCCGCGAAAACATCGCCCCCACCGGCTACCGCCTCGTCATCAAC
>JBJTGE010000015.1:0-12811 GCA_046093785.1 Spartobacteria bacterium | reverse complement strand
GTGGATGGATTATTACCGCTACCACCTGCGTTACTACCAGTAGAACCCGGCAGGCTTTGGCCTTGTGTCGTGGTGCCTTGGTCGCCTGTGTTCAAGGGTTGATTGGGTGCCGCGCCGCCCCCGGGTTGTGTGCTTTGCTGTGCGCCAGCCTGTGTTGCGGATTGGACTGCGGCAGCATTGGCAGTTGGCACGGCTGCCACAACAGCTGTTGCAATGGCCGCAGCCGCTTGAGGCGCTGCGCTTGCCACGCTCTGGGCTACCTGAACGGCTGCTGCGGGCACGATGGCTGCAACAGTTGAAGCAATCTGAGGCGCTGCGGAGGGCGCGACTTGAGCCACATTGGCTGCGATTGCTGCCGCAGCCGCCGGCGCGACGGTCGCCGCAACAGCAGCCACACTTATTGCAGCCACAGGCAGGGCGTCAGCAGCAGCAGCAGCGATTTCCGCAGCTGCTTGTGGATCGGATTTCGCGAGTTGTCCCACTGCGGCAGCCAGAGCCTCGCTGCCTTGTTCTGAAGCGGCTTGCAAAGCCTGTTGTTGGGCGGGAGAGAGTGAGCTGCCGGGAGAGGCTGGAGCCGGTGCTGGCGGCGGGGCGCCTTGGAAAGGAGTGGCTGGAACAGCGGTCTTCATGGCTGCGGATGATTGACTGGTCGCGGCTTGCAAGCCAGCCGAGCCCGGTGGGTTGGGATTCAATCCACCGGTGCTTCCAACGCCGAAACTCTGACCGCCACTCACGGCTCGGGAGCCAGTCGCTGTCTTGAGTTGCACAACACCGGTTGTCACGGCCACCGTTACAGGGTTGGCTTGATTGCTCTTGCTTGAAGTGACGCCCAGACTCGTGCCGCGGATACCTGCCGATCCGACCGGAGTGGCAATTTGGAAACTTGAGTCCTTTTTGAGTTTGGCGATATCAAGGACAATCGTCCCTTCCGGAACATTGAGACGCGTCACGGAACTGGATGGTTCGGATTTCAGGGTCTGGTAATCCACACCGTTCGCATCGAATGGGTCTTGCGCAAACTTCTCCACTGCGAATTCTGTCTCGGGTTTGACATTCACCGTTGTGCCATTGTCAAAAAGTAGGATGACGCTGGCTTCCTTGCCTGTCTGAATTTTAGCCCCTTGCCGAATGAACGCGCCCTCCTTGAGAGGTGTGGTCTGTCCTGTGGCATCAACGAGTTTTGCATCGCGACCTTCCACTTTGACGACCCGGATGTTTCCAAGGTTCATCGTCTGAGCTTGAGCCGTTGCGGGAGCGCTTGCGGTTGTTGCTGTGTCAGGTTTTTCCGTGGTTTGTGCAAATGCCACTTGGCAGATAAGGGCTGCTGACAGAAGCAGCAGGTTGGTGGAGCGGAGTTTCATACTGGGCCCTCATACGCCATTCATCTTTTGGATCAAGAAAAAAATCTCTTGGCCAAGACTCAAAACGGGACGCTAGCCGTCTGTCTTTTCCCGCCCTGCGCGTCTCGAATGGCAAGTTTCATGGTTCGACTCTTCCAATCAATTGTCACGGTGCCGAAGTTTTTTTCCGCAAAAGGCTCGCCATATCGCAGGCTGTTTTTCTCGCCCTGAAAATTCCGGTAGCAATGCGTAAGCCCGCTCGTCGTCAATTCATGGATCGGTTCTCCGCCCACGGGATTCTCGAGGCGCGAAATCTCGGCGAAATGCCGATCGCCGGTGAGCAAGACGACTCCGTTTTTCGGGTGCGAGCCGAGCATTTTCAAAAGGCGCTCCCTCGAACCCGGATAATCGCTCCATTTCTCGTGGCGGTGTTCGGTAGACAGAATCTGGCTTCCCGAGCAAATGATGTGCACTTGGGCCGTGCTGGATTGCCAAGTTTTTTCCAACCACGCCCATTGCTCCTCGCCAAGGATGTCATCACCCGCCTGCCGCGCTCCGCGATGCGTCCGGACATCCAGTAGAATCAAACAAACCCGCTGACCTTCGGGCCCGAAGGTGCGGGCGGCATAAATCCCGTTTTGTGCGCGTCGCGGGCTCTCCAGCGGCTCGCCAAGGAAATCTAAAAAGAGACGCTGAGATTCGGTTTTGAATTCGAATTCCCTGCCGGCGTCATTGCGTCCGTAGTCGTGGTCGTCCCAGATGCCCTCCACCGGACAGACCTCCAGGAGGTTTTTGTAGTCGGGATTGTTTTTTTGCATGGACCATTTCGCCTCCAGTTCATCCATTCTGTCCGTGTCTCCATAAATGTTGTCTCCGAGCCAAATCCATAGTTCGGGTCGGTAGGCGATGATAGAGTTCCAGAGGGGCTGTGGCAGGTCTTGCCTGTTGCAAGAGCCCGCTGCGATGCGGCGCAAGGGTTCCTCGCATGCCGCCTCGAAGGAATGCGGGCATGTCGCCAGCAGCACGGCGATGAATTGGAGAATGAGTTGGTGGCGTTTCATAGACAGGTTGGTCTGAACATTTCGCAACGCAGCATTCCCCGCGCAAGCCTGCTCCTTCATGATTTGGCTTGCCGAATTCCGGTTTGAAAATAGCTTGGTGCCCATGTCGACAACACTCAGCCCGGTCGCCTACGATGCGAAGATCGAGGGAAATGTCATCTTCACACAGGTGGATGCCGCTATCAACTGGATGCGCAGCAATTCTCTTTGGCCGATGCCCATGGGGCTGGCCTGCTGCGCGATTGAACTCATGGCCGCCTCGTCCTCGCGATTCGACATCTCCCGTTTCGGCGCGGAGGTGATGCGTTTCTCGCCCCGCCAAGCGGATGTCATGATCGTAGCGGGAACGGTGACATATAAAATGGCCCTCGCCGTGAAGCGTATTTGGGATCAGATGCCCGAGCCGAAATGGTGCATCGCCATGGGGGCCTGCGCCTCATCCGGCGGCATGTATCGCAGCTATGCGGTCTTGCAGGGGATTGACCATTTGATTCCGGTGGATGTCTATATTTCCGGTTGTCCGCCACGCCCGGAGGCCCTGCTGGACGGCCTCATGCGCCTTCAGAAAAAAATCATGGGTGAGCATGCGCTGGTCGATCAAAAGAAGGAATTGCTGGAGACACTATGACATCCGACGAAATGTCCAACAAGCTGCGCGAGGCTTTCCCTGCGGCCGTTATCGACCAATCCCGCTTTCGCGACGAGAGCACGCTCCGCATTCAGGCATCCACCCTGCGCGAGGTATGCCTGTATGCACGCGACACGCTCGGGTTCAACTACCTCATCGATGTCTCAAGCGTCGACCACTTTGGAAACGAGCCCCGCTACGAGGTGGTTTACGAACTCTACTCGATGAAAGACTGCGTTCACCTTCGTCTGAAAATTTCCGTCAGCGAGGACGACTGCACCGTTCCTACGGTTTCGGACATCTGGCCGACCGCAGATTGGCACGAGCGCGAGGTTTACGACCTCATGGGTATTCAATTTTCGAATCATCCCGACCTGCGCCGTATCCTCATGTGGGACGGTTATCCCTATCACCCCCTCCGAAAAGACTTCCCGCTCCAGGGCAAGCACAGCGACCTTCCCGGCGTCGCTTTTACCGAGCCTGCACCACTCGCAGGAGGGCCATTTGTCACCGTGCCTACCGATGGCACCACCCAGGTGCGTGAACCCCGGGCGCGCCATGCTGGAGATCTTGTGCCGCCTGAAAAATTCATTGCGGAACCTTGATCGCCGAAGCGAAAGCCCTCGAGGATTTGGTCGGCAAGCTCACGGCCTGCGACCGTATAGCCATCGACACGGAGGCTGACAGCCTGCATTGCTATTTCGAAAAGGTTTGCCTGATCCAAATCAGCGGCGGCCCGGATCATGTCCTCGTCGATCCGCTTTCGGATATCGATCTGCAGCCACTCTACGATCTTGTTTGCTCCCGGCGCCTTGTCTTTCACGGGGCCGATTACGATCTGCGCCTGTTGCGCCGGACCGGGAAGTTCGAGCCGGTGAATCTTTTCGATACGATGATCGCCGCTCGGTTGGTGGGAAAAACCGCATTCGGCCTTGCCGCGCTTGTAAAAGAATACTTCGGCATCGAGTTGTCCAAGGCCTCCCAAAAGGCGAATTGGGCCATTCGTCCCCTCCCGCAGGAGATGCTTGAATACGCCATCAACGACACACGGTATCTCCTCGAAATTGCCGATATTCTCGAGGGCGACCTCCGCCGCATGGGCAGGCTCGATTGGTTTCTGGAATCCCGCGACCGCATGATCGCCTCCGCCCGTGAGGTCAAGGAACGCGATGAAACCACCGTCTGGCGCATCACAGGCTCTTCTGCGCTCTCGCCCCGCGCGCAGGCCGTTCTTCGCATCCTCTGGTTCTGGCGCGATGCGGAGGCCCGTGCATGGGACCGCCCGCCCTTCCATGTTATCGGCAACGAAGACATGCTCCGCGTCGCGGAAAAGGTCGCCAGTGGCGGCGCATTCTCCGTGCCCCGCATGAACGGCAGGCGCCGCAAGAGTTTCGAAGTGGTCACCGCCCTTGCCATGCAGATTCCTGAAAAGGAATGGCCAAAAATCGAGAAGGTTCGCCGAAAACGCCCGTCCCGCGAGCAAGTCGACCGCTTTGAGGACCTCAAAAAAATCCGCGACCGCGTGGCCTCCGAGCTTCAACTGGATTCCTCCATCATCGCCCCGCGCGCCGCGTTGGATGCCACGGCGGCCGACCTGTCCTCGCCCGCACTCATGAATTGGCAGCGCCAGCTTCTTGGGCTCCCTGCCATTTCCGCACCAGCCTCCGTCTAATTTCACATCGAGAGGGCCCATGAAAGCGAGCGCACCGGACATCATCGATCTCGCCCTCCAAGAGGACATCGGAGCGGGTGATATCACCGCAAAATGGTTCACCCGTCCCGGTTCTCTGGCATCTGCGGAAATTGTCGCCCGCGAGTCCGCATGCCTCGCCGGTATCGATGGCGCTGCCGAAGTCTTCCGCCGCATCGATCCATCTCTCGATATCGAAATCAAAAAGCCCGACGGCACCGCCCTAGACAAAGGCGACATCGTTCTCACGGTTCAAGGCCACTCCGCCTCGATCCTCACAGCCGAGCGCACCGCGCTGAATTTTGTCCAGCGCCTCAGCGGCGTCGCCACCATGGCCCGCCGCTATGTCGAAGCCGTTCGTGGCACAAGGGCCGTTATCCTCGACACCCGCAAAACCACTCCTGGACTCCGCCTCATGGAAAAAGCCGCCGTTGTCGCCGGAGGCGCCCGCAACCACAGAATTGGCCTCCATGACATGTTCATGGTGAAGGATAATCACCTCGCAACGGGCCTCGATCTGGAAACCCTTCAAAAAATGATCGCCACCGCCCGCGCCTCCAACCCCGGCGTGCGCGTGGAACTCGAAGCCGACACCCTCCATCAAGTGCGCGGATTTTTCGGTCTTGAGGGAGTTGATGTCATCCTCCTCGACAACATGTCCCTCGATGACATGCGCGAGGCCGTTCGCCTCTGCCCTGAAAAAATCCAACTCGAAGCCAGCGGTGGAGTGGCTCTCTCAACCGTTCGCAGTATCGCCGAAACCGGTGTCCATCTCATTTCCGTCGGCTCGATCACCCACTCCGCGCCGGCCATCGACCTCGCCCTCGACTTCCACTCGACCCGTTGCTAAACGGGAGTTTCTTCCATCCCCATCCCATGACCCACATCCTCCTCCCTCTGCTCGCGTCAAACGCGGGTTCAAACCCCATGTCCACCCTGGACATCGTTCTCTTTCTCGTTTTTGTCATCGGTGTGGTCGCCCTCGGCATCTACCAAGGCGAAAAATCCTCGGGCGACAATCAGGATTCCGGCGGCGCCGCCGGATATTTCCTCGCGGGGAGGGGACTCACCTGGTGGCTCGTTGGCTTCTCCCTCATCGCGGCAAACATCTCGACCGAACAATTTGTCGGCATGTCGGGTGCGGCTGCGGATTGGCTTGGAATGGCCATCGCCTCGTATGAATGGATGGCGGCCATCACTCTTGTGGTCGTGGCATTCGTGTTCCTGCCGAAGCTCCTACGCTGCGGCATCTACACGATTCCCGAGTTCCTCGAGTATCGCTACGGCCCGTTCTCGCGCCTTGTCATGGCGCTCGCAAGTTTGGTCATTCTCGTGGGTGTTCCGACGGCATCCGTCATCTACTCCGGCGCCAAGGTCGTTTCGGTTTTCTTCCAAGGCCAATCCCTCCTCGGCCTCGATTTCGGCTCGGTGACTGTCGGATGCTGGGTCATTGGAATCTCGGCCGCCATCTATGTCCTCGTCGGCGGACTCAAGGCCTGCGCTTGGACGGATCTCGTCTGGGGCGCGTCGCTGATTGCAGGTGGCGCGGTCGTGATGTGGCTTGCCTTCGCCGCGCTCGAAAAAGCCGACCCCACCGCACTCATCACCACCAAAGTCGCCAACTCCTCGGCGACCGTGCAGGATCTGGAAAAAGCCGGCGCGTGGGAGAGATTCCAACTCCTCAATGCCGGCAAGGACGGCGAGGCGGAGGCCATGCCGGGGGAAAATCTCTCCGGCGGCAAACTCCACATGATCCGCCCCGCCAGCGATCCCAGCATTCCATGGACCGCGCTTCTTATCGGCCTGTGGATTCCAAACTTCTTCTACTGGGGTCTGAACCAATACATCGTCCAGCGCACGCTGGGCTCGAAATCCCTCGCCGAGGGCCAGCGGGGCATTGTCTTCGCAGCGGCGCTCAAACTTCTCATACCCTTCATCGTCGTGATCCCGGGCATCCTTTGTTTCAATCTCTTCAGCGGGGAACTCCGTAGCGAGGCTGCGCGCAAAAATGAAAGCGCCCTTGCAGCTATCCAGTCCGGCAGCCGTCTCGTTTATCCTTTCACGGAAAACTTCGCGCTCACCGAGCCGGCGAAGGCGGCTGATGTCCTTCGCCACAACGCCTCGCTCATTGGAAAAACCATCGACCTTCCGCCTACCGCCGGCGCACCCGAACTCTTCGCCGCTAACAACGCCCTGCTCATCACAGGCAGCCCGCAGGGCACAAAACTGATCGGCTACGATTATGATGCCGCCTTCCCCACGCTCCTCCGCGAATTGCTCAAGCCCGGCATCACCTGGTTCGTTCTCGCGGCCATCTTCGGCGCTGTCGTCTCCTCGCTCGCATCCATGCTGAATTCCGCCGCGACGATTGCGACGATGGATCTCTACAACAAAGTCCATAAAAACGCCTCGCAATCCGCCCTGGTGCTCGCCGGGCGTGGCTTCACGCTGCTCTTTGTTCTGATCGCCTGCCTCATCGCCCCGAGCCTCTCGAACCCCGCATTCGGCGGCATTTTCAATTTCATCCAAGAGTTCCAAGGCTTCATCAGCCCCGGCATCCTCGCTGTTTACCTCTTCGGATTCCTCGTTCCCCGCGCACCGCGCTATCTCGGTTGGCTTGGCATTGTGCTCAATGTCGCGCTCTATGGCGGGTTGAAATGGTTTCTCGCACCCGAGATGGCGTTCCTCAACCGCATGGCCGTTTGCTTCGGAGTAGTGGTGCTAGTCCTCGGCGCGATCACTTTCCTCAAGCCCATGGCAAAGCCAGTCGTCCTGCCGACGACAGATTTGATTCAACTCGAATCCTCGCGCTCCGCAAAACTCATCGGCATCGGTATCGTCGTCCTGACCCTCTGTCTCTATGCCCTTTTCTGGTAGGCTTGGTTGTCGAACCACGGCTACCGTTGCTCAAACGTTCCGTTTCTCGAGCCGTGCAACCATTTTGAAGGCATGCTCTCTGGTGGTTTCCCCATGACGACATGGATCGGTTGGAAAAAATCATCACCACTGGGGCCAAACACGCACCTTGCGCCTCTTGAAAACTTGAAGGCAGAATCTCAGTCGGCGCCCATTTTTGCGTCGCTGTTGCCCTTGTCTCGAAATCGCAGCGCGTTTTTTTATTTTTCCAAAGCAGCTTCGATGAGTTCTTCAAGCCCCGACAATCGGTAGCCGGCACAAAGTCTTCTCACGACAGCCAAATCGGTGTCCGGATTGCATCTTAAAATTTCGACAATGTCGGCTTTCGATTTGTATCCCCCCGCATAAAGCTTGAGCGCAATCAAGTGTGGCAACGGGACAAGCTTGAGCGGACTCCCTTTGCGCACATGGAGGGTGGATGCCCTTATGGCATCGTCGATCACCGCAGGAAAGCGATCGGCGAAACTGATGATTTGCAGCAATCCGAATGCGCCGCGCACATCAATGACTCCACCAAGCGGATCCATACTATCCGGCTCGCGGAGTTCGACCGAAAAACCTGATTGGGTCAACGAAGCGCAAAGAGCCCTCAATTGAGAAAGATCGGCATTTACTCCGAAATCCACATCCTCGGTGTGGCGCACATAGTGATACGCGGCAAGGGCCACCGCGCCTATGACTACCGCATCGATCTGATGCCTTCCCAAGATCGAAACCACCCTCTCCGCAGCCGCGATGAGGGATTCAGGATTCTTCACGCTCTGCGATCGCTGAAAGGTTTAAGCCATGAGAAACGCTCCTTCATCCCGAGGGCACTATGAATGCGTTCTTCAACAGTCATCTGCTTGAGGCGGCTCAATTCATCCTCCCGTGACTTTTCGGCCGAGGCGCTTCTCCGTGCCGGAACATTGTGAGGATGGAGATGTGGTTCGTTGATCATGTCCGCTTTCAACACTAAATACGGCCTTCAAACCGAGTCAATCTTTGATCCAATCCCTTCGACGCACTCTTTCTAGAAAGCCTCATGGACGGCAAAAATGGACTCTCTATGATCTAAGAAGGCTGCCCCCCACTCGAGATGCGTGGGGTTTCACCCCATCGAAAAGCCCCACCTGATCAGTTAGGGTCTCCATGCGGTTGGTGGTAGCCCCATATCGCCGTCTCGATTCTATGCGGCTCACAAGGGGAGCCATCAACCGCACTTTTTCACCCCGGGGCCTCGTCCACAGCGGCTTGGTGCTCGATGCTTTTCCTGAAGTGGGTGATTAACCCATTCCGTTTGCACGAGGTTTGCATCGACTTCACAGCGGCGCGCGTAGTAGTAATCAGTCGCACCCAGCCCATGATTAAATCATCCGCCTCTTCCACACGATCCGGCCCCTGTCCGGCCCACCTGTGGATTTTTTCATCCATAGGAAAAAAAACCATCGTAGCAGTCACCGGCATTCTATTGGTGCTTTTTGTGATCGGTCATCTCATCGGAAATCTCACCGTTTTTCTCGGCCCGGATGCCTTGAACTCCTACGCCGAGAAGCTCCACAGCCTTGGCCCGATCCTCTGGGCGGTGCGCCTTGCCCTGCTCGGCGTGGTGGGTCTTCACATTTATTTCACGATGCTTCTCTGGAAGGAAAACCAGAAGGCCCGTCCCAAAAAATACATCGCCTCCAATCCCGTCGGCACAACCGTCTTCGCCCGCACGATGCGCCTGAGCGGTATCATCGTTCTGGCCTTTGTGGTTTTTCACCTAGCCCATTTCACCGCGCGGGTGGTGGATCCCTCGTTCCAGACCATGACCACGACACTCGACGGACGCCAGGTCCACAATGTGTATGGGATGGTTGTGAAAGGCTTCAGCAATGTGCCCGTGGTGGCCATCTATGTGGTCGGACTGTTCCTCCTCACTTCCCACCTGAGCCATGGACTCAGCAGCCTCTTCCAAACGCTCGGTATCACCAACACCCGCATTCGCAAAAACTATGAACTCGCCGGGCGCACGCTCGCCTGGCTGTTGTTCATCGGTTATGTCTCGATCCCGATTGCTATTCTCGCCTTCGGACTTGGAAAAGGAGCCGCACAATGACACTCGACCCCAACATCCCCGCCAGTCCTCTCGACAAAAAGTGGACCACCTATAAAAACAACGCGAAGCTCGTCAGCCCAGCCAACAAGCGGAAGTTCGAGCTCATCATCGTTGGATCCGGCCTCGCCGGCGCCTCTGCCGCAGCCACGCTCGCCGAGCAGGGATACAAGGTGAAGTGCTTCTGCTATCAGGACAGCCCACGCCGTGCCCACTCGATCGCCGCGCAGGGTGGCATCAACGCCGCGAAGAATTACCAAAATGACGGCGACAGTGTTTACCGTCTTTTCTACGACACGATCAAAGGCGGCGACTTCCGTGCCCGAGAGGCCAATGTGCACCGCCTCGCGGAGGTGAGCAGCTCGATCATCGACCAATGCGTCGCGCAGGGCGTGCCGTTCGCCCGCGAATACGGCGGTCTCCTCGACAACCGTTCCTTCGGCGGCGCCCAAGTGTCGCGCACCTTCTACGCACGCGGCCAGACGGGTCAGCAGCTTCTTCTTGGAGCCTACGCCGGCCTTAGCCACCAGATTGCCCTCGGCTCGGTAAAAATGTTTCCCCGCACGGAAATGCTCGACCTCGTGTTGGTCGATGGCCACGCGAAGGGAATCATCGTTCGCGATCTGAACACGGGCGAAATCACCAGCCATGCGGCAGACGCCGTCCTGCTCTGCACCGGCGGTTACGGAAATGTTTTCTACCTCTCCACAAATGCCCGGGGCTGCAATGTCACGGCCACCTTCCGCGCCCACAAACGCGGCGCGCTCTTTGCGAATCCCTGCTTCACTCAAATCCACCCGACTTGCATTCCGGTAAGCGGCGACTACCAGTCCAAGCTCACCCTCATGAGCGAGTCGCTCCGCAACGACGGCCGCATCTGGGTTCCAAAGCGCAAGGAGGATTGTGGAAAAGAACCCTCATCCATCCCCGAGGCCGACCGTGATTATTTCCTCGAGCGGAAATACCCGAGCTACGGCAACCTCGCCCCGCGCGACATCTCGTCCCGCTCGGCCAAGGAAGCCTGCGACGAGGGCAGGGGAGTCGGTCCCGGCGGGCTCGGCGTCTATCTGGATTTCGCCGATGCCATCAAGCGTCTTGGCCAAAAAACCATTGAGGAACGCTATGGCAACCTCTTTGAGATGTATCAAAACATCACCGGAGAAAATGCCTACGAGCGCCCCATGCGCATCTACCCCGCCGTCCACTACACGATGGGCGGCCTCTGGGTGGACTACAACCTCATGAGCAACATCCCTGGCCTTCATGTGCTCGGGGAGGCGAATTTCTCGGATCACGGCGCAAACCGCCTCGGTGCCAGCGCCCTCATGCAAGGCCTCGCCGACGGATATTTCGTGATTCCCTACACCCTCGGCAACTATCTCACGACGCAGTTCGGCAAGAAGGTCGATGCCAACCACCCCGCATTCGAGCAGGCCCTCAATGAGACCAAGGCCCATGTGCAGCGCCTGATCGACATCAAAGGCACGCGCCCGGTCGATAGCTTCCACCGCGAACTTGGCCTCATCATGTGGGACTACTGCGGCATGGCCCGCTCGGCAGAGGGGCTCACCGAGGCGATTGAAAAAATTCAAAAACTCCGCAAGGAGTTCTGGAGCGACCTCAAGCTCATCGGCGGCGCCGATGGCATTAATATGGAACTCGAACGCGCCGGCCGCGTGGCCGATTTCCTCGAGTTCGGCGAGCTCATGTGTCTCGACGCCCTCACGCGCGACGAATCCTGCGGTGGACACTTCCGCACCGAGCATCAAACGCCCGACGGCGAGGCGCTCCGCAACGACGAGCAATACTCCTTCGTTTCCGCTTGGAAATACGAGGGCGAGGGCAATACCTCCACGCTCATCAAAGAACCCCTCGTTTACGAACAGGTCAAACCCTCCACACGCAGCTACAAATAATCCGCAACCATGAAATTCCACCTCAAAGTCTGGCGGCAGAAAGATTCCCATTCCGAAGGAACCCTCGAGGATTACACGGCGGAGAACATCCCGGCCGACGCCTCGTTCCTCGAGATGCTTGATATCGTGAACAACAGCCTCACGGGAAAAGATATTCCCCCGATTCAGTTCGACTCCGACTGCCGGGAAGGCATCTGCGGCAGTTGCTCGCTCACAATCAACGGCGTTCCCCACGGCCCGGGCCGTGGAACCACCTGCCAGCTCTACATGCGCAATTTCCGCGATGGTGACACCATCACCATCGAACCCTTCCGCGCCGATGCCTTTCCTGTGCGGCGCGATGTGGTGGTGGACCGCTCCGCCTTCGACCGCATCATCCAAGCCGGAGGCTACATCAGCGAGCGAAGCGGATCCGCGCCGGATGCCAACTCCGTTCCCATTTCAAAAACCATCGCCGACAAAGCGATGGATGCCGCCGCCTGCATCGGCTGCGGTGCATGCGCCGCAGCCTGCCCAAACGGCTCCGCCATGCTCTTCGTGAGCGCCAAGGTCACCCACCTCGGACTCCTCCCTCAAGGCAAGCCCGAAGCCGACCGCCGCGTCCTCGGCATGGTTCGCCAAATGGATAAGGAAGGCTTCGGCAACTGCTCAAACTACTACGCCTGCGAAGCCGTCTGCCCTGCCAGCGTCCCCGCCGCCTTCATCGGCCGCATGAACCGCGAATTCACCGCCGCCTCGATGAAAGAAATGGCCGGCATGACAGTCTGATCCCTCCTCGGTCGTCCCACCGTCCCACGACTCTGGAGGGACGACCTCTCTCCGATCCGTAGGCTACGAGCCGGAGGCCGTGTCGTCACAAATTTCAGCCGCAGAGCGGCGTCGTGCCCACTCCCTCACCCTTCGGGCCAACCTTCGGTTGCTCTTTCTCGCGCCCGCCCTGGCGCTCGATTGTGGTTGAAAAAATCCATCCCCCTCGGCAGTCACAGACAGCCTCTACAATCCCGCGCTGCCGCGCGATCGTTTGTCAGGGTAGGGTCGGCGCGCCGTCGCTGACCCATTTGCGCGGCAAGGCCGCTTTGCATCCAGCAGAGACGCCGCTTCGCGGCTGAAGTTTGGGGCATGCGAGACGATGCCCCTCCCGGATTCACGACTCGCGGCCTCACACTGCAATCGTGTGGGGCAG
>JBJTGE010000014.1:0-5045 GCA_046093785.1 Spartobacteria bacterium | reverse complement strand
ATCGGCGCGGCATTCGGACTCGGCTTCGTCTTCGGTCCCGCGCTCGGAGGCGCGACGGCGTCGTGGTTTGGTGAATCCGCTCCGCTCTACCTCGCCGGAGCACTCGCGCTGGCGAATGCCGTGCTCATCTTTTTTGTGCTTCCCGAGTCTTTGCCGAAAGAAAAACGCGGACCAAAAAAAGAACATCTCTTCCCGACCATTCTGCAGCATGTCCGCACCAGCCCCTACTTCACGACGTTGGCTACCTATTTTATGTTGATCGCCGGCTTTTCCATCATGACAGCCGTCTTCGCGCTTTTCGTTGCCCATCGCTACGAATTCAACACCGCGCAGACCGGCTATGTCTTCGCCATGCTGGGAGTCATCGGGGTCGTCATCCAAGGCGGACTCATCGGCCGCTTGGTGAAAAAATTCGGCGAAGCGCGCCTGGCCACAGCCGGAGCGGCCATTCTCACCGCCAGCCTCTTCGCGATGCCCTTCACAGCCGGCATCCCCGCGCTCCTGCTCGCCTGCGCTGGAATCGCCACCGGCAACAGCCTTCTCAGCCCGACCCTCTCCGGCATCGCCTCGCGCAATGTGGACGCCGAATGGCAAGGCCGCGCGCTCGGCATCCTTCAATCCGCCGGAAGCCTCGCCCGCTGGATCGGCCCCGTTCTCGGCGGATGGCTCCTGACATTTGATCTGGAAAAAAACATCGCCGCCTACGCGCAGACCCCCTTCTGGGCGGCATCGGGACTACTTCTCCTGACTTTCCTCCTCTGCCTGCGGCTTCCGCAGAAATCTTAAATCCCGCGCCGGTTGATGATTTCGTTGTCGTCGTTCAGGACAATGACCTTCGGCGTGTGGGATTTGATTTCCTCGGGAGTGAGCTGAACAAATGTCATGATCGTGAGGCGATCCCCCGTCTTTCCGAGATGCGCCACCGCACCATTGAGCACAATGCTCCGGCTGCCACGCGGAGCACGAATGGCATAGGTCTCGAAGCGGTTGCCATTGGTCTGGTTGCCCACGAGGATTTTTTCGTAAGGCGTGATGCCTGCCTCCTCCAGGAAATCCTCATCAATGGCCATGCTGCCTTCGTAATTCACATCCGCATCCGTAACGATGGCGCGGTGGATTTTCGAACCGAGAATGACTTTCAACATGCCCGAGACTTTAGAGCGGCGGCGGGGAAGATCAATCCTGATGGAGAAATTCGAGGCGAGCCAGGCATGGAGGAGCCCTCCGTGATTCGGCCCCAAAGTTGCACCTTCGCAATCATGCCGACTTGCCCCATGTCCATTGCTTCGCCATGGCCGGTGACTCCTTCGACCGCTTGGCCCGTTGCCGCCGCCGACCTTGTTGCTTCAATTGCGCAATCGGACTCAGCGCTGGTTCCGGCAGCAGGGATTCGAAGCGTTCCAGCAAATCGAGCACACGGCAGACTCTCAGAAATCCGGATAGTTGCGTCGCCACCTCGCCGGATTCCAGACGCTGCAGTGTGCTCTTGGAAACGCCAGCTTCCTCCGCGAGTTGGATCTGGGTCAGATTCCTATCCAGCCTTGCGGCAGCCAAGCGACTTCCCAATTCTCTAAGAATCGCCTCGTCCGTTAGCGTTTTTACAATCTTCACAACGCATCGAAAGTGATGCATTAACCGAAAAATGTCAATTAGCACATCACAAAAGAGGCGCTAGTATGCCGCTATAATCCGTCGCGGCGCGATAGTTTTTGACCGGCTATTTCTTTCCGAGGACTTCGAGGTAGGTGATGCCGGTCGTTTTGCGGGTTTCGGGATCGATGCGTTCCACGCGCATTTGTTTGAGCATCCACTGGTCGTCGATTTTCTGGGCGGAGACGACTTCGAAGCGTTTCACGAGTCGGCCGTCGGTGTCGTAGCCCTCGATGCGGAGAAGGGCGGCGGATTGTTTGTCGATCCAGACACGCACGACGCCGTATTGCGAGGCGCCGCGCGGAGCGGGGATTTCGATCTTCCAAGCATCGCGCGAGCGAACGGTCTCGGATTCCAGAAGGCGGGGATTTTTCCAGTAGAGAAAACGCAGGGCCAGATCTTCGTAGGTGATGAGTCCGCCACGCACGGAGTCGTCGAATTTTGAAACAGGCACGGTGGACTTCGATCCATCGCGCCGCTCCTCCAACGAGGATTCGTCCTCGCCAAGCCGGAGAAGGATATCCTGCTGCGGATCGCTAAAACCGTAACGCACAGCGCCGTCCCCAACCTCGATCACAAAGGGCACCTTCACCGAACCAGCCCGAAGCTGAGCCTCAAGAGTGATGGCCCTGCCCATCGGATTCATGCGAGCGGCGGCGAGAATTTCCCCAGCCGCCGGATCTTCGGCAAAGATGGCTCCAACACAAAAAAACAACGCCACGAGGGAGATCGCGAATCTCCTGAGTGGAACAGAAATTCTCATTCACCGCATTCTCACCTGTTCCAAAACAAAAAACAAGATGTTCTTTAAAAGAACACTTTTGCACTTGGGTTTTGCTAAAAGAGGCTCCGTGCAAAAGACTCCAGCTTCAGGCAACAAGCCAAGAAATGTGATTGGCAAGGGCCTGAAGGAACTCCGGAAACAATGTGTGCCCCCGATTACCCAAGACCAACTCTCCGGTCGATTGGCGAAGTTGGGAGTTCAATTAGACCGCGTGGCGATCGCAAAAATCGAGACCGGCCGCCGGTGTGTTTTTGATTACGAAGTCCAAGCTTTTGCCGCAGCCCTGGAGGTCGATGCCGCGATTTTGTTGTCACCAACTTTGGGCAAGACACAAAGCAAGACGGGGAAGCGAAATCCATGAGTTTTCGCATTCAAGATTGCCTTGCCAAAGCAACGGGACGCGCAAAATCGGATGTGGCCAACAAGCTTATTAGCATGCTTCTCCACGAGACAAGTCGGAGGATTTGCAGCTATTACGGCTTGTCTGTTGGTGATCCACGTTATGGCGAGTCGGTATTTGCCGCTTTCGGCAACACATGCTGTTATTGTGACCAAATACTGGAAAACGACCGAACCGTCGTCGAGCATCCAGAGGGCATGAATCGGTTTCGCGCCGGATTACATATTCCTGGAAATGCACTTATTGCATGTAAGAAGTGTAACAATGAAAAACGGCGCGATGATCAGATGGCAACCCTTACTCTTGCATCGACTGGTTGGGAGTCATTCCTTTCCCATGACTCGCGAAAATGCCCACCTGATTGCAAATCGTGCCTCTATTGGGCGAACAAGCATCCGGACTTTTCTGTTCGCTCGCAACGCCTTGAGCAAGCCGCGCAACGGATCAGGGATTTCCAACTCGGGTATGGAGACTTTTTTAACTCCTCGCAGAAACTCAAACCCGTCCTGCTCGCCCGACTGAACTTGCTGTATCGAGAATGCCAGAGTTTTGCCTCAACCAAAATTGTGGCCAGCACCGAGTCCATTTTTGATAAGTTCGATTGGCCTTCCAAGTCATGAAGAATACCAAAAACAATAAGCTTTTGGACTTTTGCTACGGATGGTGTTTGTGGCAATCGACTGGTCCCGGGGATCGCGCCCGCCCTCGGGCGCACTCGGGTGCGCCTCGCGCCCGATACGGTAAATTCCACCGGCCTTCGGCCGCATTTTTTTCTGCTCATCCCGCGAGGCGCGGGGCTGTGCGCCCGGGGGCGGGCGCGATCCCCGGGACGATGCCGCAAAGATCGCTTTTCTAAAATCCATAACCTTGAAGGCCTTGGTATAACGCGCTGGGTCCGATTTTTTGTGAGACAAATTTGAACACCAGAAACGCCGAAAATGAGATACAAAGCAGGTCAGAAACTGCGCCGCCAAACTTGACCAGCCAAAACATCACAATATTGTGATGCCATGAAGACAGCGACTGTGCGCGACTTGCGCTATGATTTTCCGAAACTCGAGGCCTGGCTGGCTGGAGGGGAGGAAATTTTGATTACGAAGCACTCGAAGGCGGTGGCGAAAATCTCGCGCGCCACGGAGACTCCAGCGGCAAAGCTACCGCCGCATCCGGATTACAGAGCCCGCTTGAAGCGGATTTGGGGGGACCGGGTATTCACTCAGGCCGAAGTGGACGAGATGCGGGCGTTTGAAACCGGCGAGCCATGATTGCCTATCCGGATACGAGTTTCCTCTGCTCGCTCTACAGGAAGCAAATCCACACACCGGCAGCGCTCGCCTACAGGGAAGCCATGACCGAGCCACTGTATTTCACGCGCCTTTTGGAATTTGAATTTCTTCAAGCCATCGAGCTGCAAGTCTGGCTCCACTCGGCGGATCGTAAAAAAGGATACTCGCGGCGGGAGGCAGACCAAATGATCGACGATTGGGAGGCGGATATCGCATCGGGCCTCAACAAGATCGTGCCCTGCGACTCGGATGCCGTCTTGCGGCTTGCTGGCGTTTACTCAAAAAAACGCACAGCACAAGGCGGGCACCGGAGTTTGGACATCCTGCATGTGGCAACCGCCGTTCACCTCGGAGCGAAGGAATTTCTGACTTTCGATGGACGCCAGCGCGCTCTGGCAAAGCACGCCGGGCTGAAAGTTCCCTTGTAGCCGACCGCAGTGCGGTTTTTTAAATCTGCCGGGAACAAAACCCAATCGAAGGGAGTAGAAAAAGAATCTGCTCGGGGGGGGACTTGAACCCCCATGCCTTGCGGCATGCGCCCCTCAAACGCACGTGTCTGCCATTTCACCACCCGAGCGAGGAAGAAAGAGCATAGAGCTTTTTGAATGGGATGCAAGCGGGAAATTCGACGGGAATGCTCTTGCCGCTGGAAGCAGGCGGAAACTACATTCGCGGGATGAAAATCTTGGTGACCGGCGGAGCCGGGTTCATTGGTTCGCATGTGTGTGGCCGGCTCTTGCGGGATGGCGTCGAAGTGACGGTAATCGACGATTTCAACGATTTCTACGATCCGGCCATCAAGCGCGCGAACATCGCCGCGCTTGGCGGCGGAGCGGTGGTGTGCGAGGGCGACATAAGGGACCGCGATTTTGTGCGGCGGGTTGTGGCGGACGGGCGTTTTGACGGCATCATCCACCTTGCCGCC
>JBJTGE010000013.1:0-2896 GCA_046093785.1 Spartobacteria bacterium | reverse complement strand
TGAGGCAACTCCCAGGCGGGCCAGCGCGCTTTCTTGATCGGCGGCGATGACGAACAATTGATCCAGCCGAACCAATTCGAAAAGGGTGGCCACTTTTTTTTCCAAGCCGAAGAGCGCCAACTTGCCGCCGAAGTTCGAGGATTCCTTGAGATACCCGATAAGAATAGCCAGCCCGCTGGAGTCGATGTATCAGACGCGTTTGAAATCAAGGAGAAGCACGGGAGTGCGATTATCCACACAAGACTTCAATTCCCACTTGAGCGGGCCGGAGGAGTGCAGGTCGATCTCGCCCGTCAGTTCCAGAACCGTGAATGCGGGCGACGAGATTTTCTCAATCGTCATGGCGCATTTCTAAACGCGCAGGAATTTTGTGAAAAGAACCGATTCGGCCCGATAAGGAAAAATCTGAATAATGTTGTCAGCGTCCAAGATTGTGGCAGGTTTGCAGCGGCAACATGCCTGGAAAGGAGGGGGAAAATATTATCATGAAATTCGCAACTATCGCTGCCGTGGCAGCTCTCGCGATCGCAGCTCTTGGATTGGGCGCTTGCGCCAGCAAGCCAAAACCGGCACCTGCTCCGAGCAAAATCGGAACATCCAAATAAGAACGATCATTAAGGCCGGGTGGAACGCTGTTCCGCCCGGCCTTTTACTTTTTATGGACAAAGCCGGCCCATGCCGGATTGCCAAGTAGAAAAACCCATCGCAATCTCTGCGTGTTGAATCCAATGAAATCCAAAAAGTCTAAAAAATCCCAACCCGTCGTCGGTGTTGTCATGGGCAGCCGGTCGGACTGGAGCACCATGGAGGAAACCTCGTTGCTCCTCGACAAACTTGGCATCGAGCACGAGAGCCGCATCGTTTCCGCGCACCGCACACCCGACCTTCTTGCGATTTATGCCAAGTCGGCCAGCGAACGCGGACTTCGCTGTATCATTGCGGGAGCTGGAGGAGCCGCCCACCTGCCAGGCATGATCGCCGCGCACACGCACCTGCCTGTGCTCGGAGTTCCTGTGGAAAGCCAAGCCCTGCGCGGCCAGGACTCGCTCCTCTCCATCGTTCAAATGCCGGCGGGCATTCCCGTCGCCACATTTGCCATCGGCGTGCCAGGAGCCAAAAATGCGGCCCTTTTCGCTGCGGCGATGCTCGCTTCGGACATGCCCCGTGTTGCCGAAAACCTCCTTGCGTTCCGCAAGCGCCAGACCCACGAGGTTCTCGAAGCATCCCTCGATTGAAAACCCGCATACTCAAGCCTCGCGAAGGAATTCCCGAAGCCGTAGCCCTGCTGCGGGCGGGCCTTCCCGTCGGCCTTCCGACCGAGACTGTGTATGGGTTGGCGGCGGACGCCCTCTCGCCGGACTCCTGCGCCCGCATTTTCGAAGCCAAGGAACGCCCTCTCAGCGACCCGCTGATCGTGCACCTGCCCTCGATCGACTGGCTATCGCGTGTTGCCGATCCTTCGCCTTTGGCATTGGCGCTCGCCGATACTTTCTGGCCCGGTCCGCTCACGCTCGTGCTGCCACGCCAACCGGTCATTCCGGATATTGTGACAGCCGGTCAGGACACCGTGGCTCTCCGCATGAGCGCGCACCCAGTTTTTCAGGAGGTCGTTCAAGCATTCGACCGTCCCCTCGCCGCTCCCAGTGCGAACCGGTTTGGGCGCATCAGCCCGACATGTGCGGAGCATGTTCTGAGCGAGTTGAATGAGCGCATCGAACTCATTCTCGATGGTGGCCCCTGCGCGCACGGGATCGAATCCACGATCGTTCATGTCTTGGAGGATCGGCTTCAAATCCTGCGTCCCGGGCCGGTCACCAAGGACAAGCTTCGCGAATTTGCGACGGTTTTTCATGGCCCTGCTGGAGTCGCAGCGCCCGGTGGACTCAAAAGCCACTACGCCCCGCGCACGAAACTCGTCATCGAACAACAACCGAGACCAAGGGGCCCACGCAACGGCCTCCTCTCATGGTCACAGAGCAGTGAAGGATTTTTTCAAACAGAGTTTCTGAGCGGCAAAAGCGACCTGCGCGAGGCGGCTGCAAATCTCTATGGAGCCATGCGCCGCCTCGATGAGGGCGGTCTGGACCTCATCATCGCCGAGGCGCTTCCCGAGTCGGGGATCGGCTCCGCTATTATGGAACGCCTTCGCAAGGCCGCCGCCTGATGAACGACGGAAAAAAGCTCAATACCCGCGCCAGTGGCGTGATCGCCGCTGCGGTCATGCTCAGCCGTTTGCTTGGACTGGTGCGCGAGGTTCTGTTCAACGCCTTGTTCGGAACGGCCGCGATGGGACTTTTTCTCATCGCCTTCCGCCTGCCAAATCTCCTGCGCGACCTCTTCGCGGAAGGCGCGCTTTCGACAGCCTTCATCACAGTCTTTTCCCAGAAACTCGAAAAAGAAGGCTCGGCGTCGGCCTGGGCACTGGCTTCCAAGATGCTCACACTGGCCGCGATTTTTATGAGTGCGGTGAGCTTGCTGGGCATCATCTTTGCCGAACCGCTCGTCAATCTCCTCGCGCCGGGATTCGATCCGCAGGATGCCGCTTTTACCATTCTGCTGACCCGGATCATGTATCCGTTCATTTTAATGGTTTCGCTCGCGGCGTTGGTCATGGGCATCTTGAATTCGCGTCAGATTTTCACCGCGCCGGCACTGGCCTCGAGCTTCTTCAATATCGGCTCCATCGCAGGCGGGGTCTTATTCGGTTGGATCATCGACCCCTCGTTCGGCCCCAAGGCTCTCATGGGTCTGGCCATCGGAACACTCATCGGCGGATTTCTTCAATTCGCCATGCAGCTTCCCAGCTTGCACCGGGCGGGATTCCGATTCCGTCCCGACTTCAGATGGAACGACTCGGGAATCCAACGCACCCTCATCCTCATGGTGCCATCCGTGA
>JBJTGE010000012.1:0-7696 GCA_046093785.1 Spartobacteria bacterium | reverse complement strand
CATAGTGCTTCCTGTCTCTTGAAAGCGGAAACTGGCTCTGGGACTCACTCAAATCTGTATCAAGCTTGTCGAATTCTTTGTCTAAATATTCGAGCGCATTGTCGAAGTTGGCAAAGGTGTTCTGGTGATTTTTATGAGCGTAGACGAAGTGAGTTTTGAAAAGTCCGTTGCCCAATTGGTAAATTTTACCATGTCTGCCGTTTTTGGTGTGCTTGTAGGGAAAGGTTATTTTCTTACGAGGCATGACCGTGAATATACAAAAATATACAAGTCAGAACAACAAAAAGGGTGTGCAAAGAGAAACGTAAGCAACCCATGGATTGCTCCCAAAACCTCTCTGGAAGCGGATTGGGGAGTTTTTGAGGTTAAAAAAGAATCTGCTCGGGGGGGGACTTGAACCCCCATGCCTTGCGGCATGCGCCCCTCAAACGCACGTGTCTGCCATTTCACCACCCGAGCGAGGAATGAAGAGCATAGAGCTTTTTGAATGGGATGCAAGCGGGAAATTCGACGGGAATGCTCTTGCCGCTGGAAGCAGGCGGAACCTACATTCGCGGGATGAAAATCTTGGTGACCGGCGGGGCCGGGTTCATTGGTTCGCATGTGTGTGGCCGGCTCTTGCGGGATGGCGTCGAAGTGACGGTGATCGACGATTTCAACGATTTCTACGATCCGGCCATCAAGCGCGCGAACATCGCCGCGCTTGGCGGCGGAGCGGTGGTGTGCGAGGGCGCCATAAGGGACCGCGATTTTGTGCGGCGGGTTGTGGCGGACGGGCGTTTTGACGGCATCATCCACCTTGCCGCCCGCGCCGGAGTGCGACCCTCGCTGAAGAATCCGCAGCTTTACATCGACACGAACATCACGGGCACGCACAACCTGCTGGAAGCGGCGCGGGAACAAGGCGTGGGGCGGTTTGTGTTTGCGTCGAGCTCCTCGGTTTACGGGCTATCGAAGGTCGTTCCTTTCAACGAAAATCTTGCCCTTCCTCAAACGCTGAGCCCCTACGCGGCGACCAAGATCGCGGGCGAGCATCTTTGCGGAAACTACGCGCACCTCTACAAAATGAGGGTCGTGTGCCTGCGCTTCTTCACCGTTTACGGTCCGGGTCAGCGTCCGGATTTGGCCATCCACAAGTTCACTGATGCGATCCACCATGGCCGTTCGATCCCGCAATTCGGTGACGGCTCGACGCGGCGCGACTACACTTACATCGACGACATCGTGCAGGGTGTGATGGGCGCGCTGCGCTACGAGGGACCGCATTTCGATATTTTCAATCTCGGGGAAAACCAGACCACGACTCTCTCGGAGTTGATTTCCGCGATCGAAAGCGCGCTGGGCAAGAAAGCCATCATCGAACGCCTGCCCGAGCAGCAGGGCGACATGCCGCTCACGGCGGCGGATATCACAAAAGCCCGCGAGCTGCTGGGCTACAACCCGCAGACGAAAATCCGCGAGGGCATTCCAAAGTTTGTGGAGTGGTATTTGAACAAATGAAAGACGCCGTCGACATCGCCTCGGCGCTCATCCGCATTCCCAGCGTGAATCCCGATGGCGGTGATCCGGGCACGGATCAAACCGGCGAGGCGGCTTGCGCTTCTTGGGTGGCGGATTTTTTGCGCGGCTGTGGAGCGGAGGTTTCCCTGCGGGAGGTTTTGCCGGGACGCCCGAATGTGGTTGGACGCTTTCCAAGCCGCCGGGCGGCAGGCCGCAGGGTTCTTCTGGCGCCACACCTCGACACGGTCAGTGTGGCCGGCATGACGATCGATCCCTTCAGTGGCGAGGTGCGTGACGGGCGATTGCTCGGACGCGGCGCCTCCGACACAAAAGGCACCGCCGCCGCCATGCTGTGGGCGCTGCGCGAGGCGCGGGAGTTTCTGGCCGAGTCGCCCTATGAAATCTGGTTCGCAGGACTCGTCGGCGAGGAGGCGGGGCAATTCGGCGCAAAGGCGCTCGCGGCCGAGGAGACATTCGATTTTGTGATGGCTGGCGAGCCGACCTCACTGGATGTCGTTTACACGCACAAGGGCTCGTGTTGGCTCCAGCTCCGCACCCACGGTCGGGCCGTTCATGCCTCCCAACCCGATGCGGGGGAAAATGCCATTTACCGCATGATGGAGGCAATCGATTGCCTGCGGCAGGAGGGCATTCCCAAACTCGCCGCGAGTTCGAATCCCGTCCTCGGCACATCAACGCTCAGTGTCGGAACGATCCGTGGCGGTTCGAAGGTCAATATCGTCCCCGATTTTTGCGAAGCCTCGGTGGATATCCGAATCATTCCCGGAATGGATCCCGGATTCATCGTGGACCTGCTGCGCCAGCGTGTGCCGGATATCGAAATCGACCTCAAGCGCTCGGAGCCACTCCACACGGATCCCTCGCACCCGATCATCTCGCAGTTGAAATCACTGGGGTCGAATCTCGTGGGTGCGCCGTGGTTCTGCGATGCGGCGGTCTTCGCCTCACAAGGCTTCCCCTCGTTGGCCATCGGCCCCGGCTCGATCGCACAGGCGCACACGGCGGATGAATTCATACGGGTCGCCGACCTCGAAGCGGGGGCGGAATTTTTCCTGCGCTTCTTGAAATCATTCGCATAACGCGGGGCATCAGCGCTCTTGATCTCTTTCCGGTGAAATGGAAGATTCGCGGCCATAAGCAAGGAATATTACAGTTGGGAAAAAGACTCCCGGGCCTCTGACAAGCCTCTCTACGCCCGTAAAATTGTGTGGGTGCCACTCGCGGTTCTCGGTGCGGGCATTATAGCCGCATGGATCGCCTTTGGCGTGCTCACACAGAAATACGAGGCGCGCGCAGACGAGTTCGACCTCAAGCAGGTGAGTCAGATGGAGGCGGCCTCGATACTCTACGACCGCAAGGGCCGCGAGTTCGGAAAGCTTTTCATTCAAAACCGCCAGCCGGTTCCCTACGACCGCCTGCCCCCGATGCTTGTGAAGGCCGTGATCGCCGCCGAGGACAACCGTTTTTACGATCACGACGGGGTGGATTACATGGGCATCTTCCGCGCGGCCCTCACGAACTGGCGCAAGGGCCGCATCGCCCAGGGAGCCAGCACGGTGACGCAGCAACTCGCCCGCAATTCCTTTGAGCTTCGCGAGCGCACCTACGAGCGCAAGCTCGTGGAGCTCTACCTCGCCTGGCGCATTGAAAAAAATTTCAGCAAAAAGGAAATCATGGAGCACTACCTGAACCGCGTCTATTTCGGCAGCGGGTTCTACGGTGCGGAAGCCGCCTCGCAGGGATATTTCGGAAAAAATGCCGCCGACATGACGATCGGGCAATGCGCCGCTCTGGCAGGCCTCCTCAAGCGCCCCCCGGCGCTCTCGCCGTTCAACACCCCGAACGACTCCACCGAGTCGCGGAATTTTGTCCTCGGCCGCATGCGCGAGCTGGGATTCATCACCCGCAAACAATACGAGGAGGAGCTCGCGTCGCCGCTCGGAACCGTGCAGCGGACGAATCCCTTCAAGGTCAGCTACGCCATCGAGCTGATCCGGCAACAGATCATCAAAGCTCTCGGCTTCGAGCGCGCGATGAATGGCGGATACCGCATCGACACGACATTGGATGCCGATCTGCAGCAGGCGGCCGACCGCGCAACGCGCGAGGTTTTGTTGAAAATCGAGCAACAGCAGGGCTACACGCACCCGACATTCGAGCAATACCGCGCGGCCACGAAAAAAATCGAGGACGCGATCAATCGCGGCAACATGTCCGTCAAAATGCCCGAGCCGAAATACCTGCAAGGAGCCGCACTCGTCGTGGAGAACACGGCGGGCGGGATTCTCGCCCTCACCGGCGGACGCGATTTCAAGCACAGCGAATACAACCGCGCCCTGCAGGGGGAACGCCCCGCCGGCACGGCTTTCACGCCCTTTGTTTTTGCAGCGGCCTATGAGTCCGGCATCTTTCCCGGCGAGATCGTGCAGGACGCCTGCATCGACAACCGCTATGTGATGGTCGGCGGCGAGACAGGCCTCCTCGGCGAGTGGGGTGTCGAGATCGAGGACAATGAATACGAGGGGCCCATGACCACACGCGATGCGCTTGTGAAGGGCAAGAATGCCGCCACCGTGCGCCTCGGGATGCAGGTGGGTCTCGAGGCTGTGAAAAAAACCGCAGCCGCTGCGGGCATCAGCTCGCCGTTGAGGGATTACTCGAACGCCTTCCTCGGCAGCAGCGAACTCAGCCTCGACGAACTCGTGCTGGGCTACACCGTTTTTCCGAATGTGGGCCAACGCCCCGCCGACCTCTATATCATCCAGTCGATCCGCGAGCCGGATGGTGAAATCATTTTCAAGGCCCCCCGCAAACGCTACCGCGCAGTCTCGCCGACCGCCGCCTACGAGACGCACTCTGTCATGACCGATTTCATGGAGCGCGGCGTCGGTTCGCTCGGACGAAAACAATTCGGCCTCGGAAACTTCCCGGTGGCTGGAAAATCCGGCACGGCCTATGGATTCACCGACACCTATTTCATCGGCTACACAAACGCCGTCACCTGCGGCGTGTGGGTCGGCTTCGACAAGCCCACGAAAATCTACCGTGGAGCCTTCGGCAAGGATCTCGCACTCCCGATCTGGAGCCAAATCATGAACGCCGCCGCGCAGAGCTATCCACCCCGCGAAATCGAGCGTCCCTCGGGACTCAAAGAAGTCGAAATCTGCCGCTCTTCGGGGCTCCTCGCCACACCGCGATGCTCGGCGAAGCAAGCCGACCCGGTCACAGGCGAACGCCCAGCCGACGCCAACACCTACAAGGAACTCGCCACCGAAAAACAAGCCCCCACCATCCCGTGCGATATCCACGGCGGTGGAGTCCGCACCTACGCGAGGGAATTCGACGAGGCCGACTGGCCCCGCGCGGCGACCGCCATCGATCTCACAAAAATCCGACCTGTTGCCGTGACCTCTCCGCCGCTGGTTGGCTTCAATGACATCTACCGCTCCGTTCGTCCCGGCGCGGAATCCGAAAACGACGAGGACATTCCCGTAGCCAAAGCGGTTCCGGTCAACACACCACCGCCCGCTCCCGATGCCGCCGTGCCCGCCGCAACACTGCCGGGTGAAGTCGAAATCCGCCGTGCGGAACCTGTGAACTCCCAATCCGCCCCCATGGAACAACCCGCCATCGAGGCACCGCCGCCTGCGGCGATTGATTTTTTCTAGGACTCCGATGCTTGAACTCCGGCAAGTCAGCAAGCGCTTCGGTTCCCACGAAGCCCTCAAGGACGCGAGTTTTACAATCCATGCCGGCGAGTTCATGACCTTCCTCGGCCCCTCCGGATGCGGCAAGACCACCTGCCTGCGACTCATCAGCGGATTCGACACGCCAAGCTCGGGCCAAGTTTTCATCGACGGCAAGGATGTGACATTTGATCCCCCCTACCGCCGCGATGTGAATCAGGTTTTTCAGAGTTACGCCCTCTTCCCGCACCTCACGATTTACGAAAACATCGCCTTCGGACTACGCATGAAACGCGTCGCCCCGGCAGACATCACCCGCCGCGTGGAGCGCGTGGTGCAGATGACTGCGCTGGGCGATTTCGTGAACCGCATGCCAGCCCAACTCTCCGGCGGTCAGCGCCAGCGCGTCGCCTTGGCCCGCGCGATCGTTTGCGAGCCCAAGGTCCTCCTCCTCGACGAACCCCTCAGCGCCCTCGACGCCAAGCTGCGAAACCAAATGCGGCTGGAACTCAAACAACTTCAAAAAAAACTCGGCATCACCTTCATCTATGTGACCCACGATCAGGAGGAGGCGCTGACGATGAGCGACCGCGTGGCGGTGTTAAACGCCGGCCGCATCGAGCAGATCGGCGCGGTTGGCGAGATTTACCACAAACCCGCCACGCGTTTTGTCGCCTCCTTCATCGGCGACACAAACATCGTCGAGGCGGATATCCTCGACTCCGATTCCGGGATGCTGCGATGCCGTCTCCATGGCGGCCTCGAATTGCATGTGCGCAAACCGGAATCCCCCCCTGCAGGAAAAGTCATCCTCTCCCTCCGCCAGGAAAAAATCCGCCTGCATCGCAGCCATCCCGGCCTCCCCAATTCGTTCCCCTGCCGCGTCACCATGGAAATCTTCAAAGGTGCCGTCAATGAACTCGCCCTCGCGACCCAAGGCGGCCCCACCCTCGGCGCGTTGATCGCCAACGATGGAGAGGACGGCAAGGATTTCCACGAAGGCGATCAAATCTTCGCCAGCATCGACCCAGGGGATATCCGGATCGTGACGGGTTAATCCCTCCCGCCTTCGCCAACAGAGCGGTCAAATCGCGACAGCCAGATGTCTCGTTCCGTTCAAAAAAATTTTCAAAAAAAATATTGACCCCAGATTTCAATGAGATACGACATGGCATAGATAGTGCTTGAGAGTCGCTAACCGTCTCATCAGGCAGGTTATCTCGGGACAGCCGCAAGGCAGCTCCCGCGAAAGATAGAAACAAACAACAAACAACCAAACACAATGAAACTAAACAAATCGATTGTTGCTCTCACGAGCCTCGTGGCCTTTGCCGCCACGCCGCTCTTCGCGGGAACCGGCAAAACCTTCAAAGAGACTGTCGTGGTCCAAGAGGAAGAATCCTCCTGGTATAACGCCGCTCTCAGCACCGGCTATGACAGCCTCTACATGTTCCGCGGCTGGAATGTTCTCCGTAACGACGGTGGATACGGCAACGGCCTCTGGTGGACTGATGCCAACTTCACATGGAACATCTCCGACAACGATACCCTGACTGTCGGTGGATGGCAGTCCTTCGGCTTGGGCAATTCCAAGTATCGTGAATTCGACGCCTACCTGAATTATTTGCACAGCTTCGGTGACCTCTCCGTTGGTCTGGGATACACATTCTATTATGTCTATCCTCAAGGGTCTCAGGACTTCGCGAATGAGTTGAATGCTAAAGTTGCCTACGCACTCGATCTCGGCTTCATGTCGCTAACTCCATCTGTCACTTACTTTTTCAACCTCGGACCTGACTACGGTCCAGGCAATGAAACTGGCCTTGTTGACACCGGAAGTAGCTACCTCTTGATCCGCGTCGATGGAAGCATTCCTGTTATTAAGGATACACTTTCCATCGATCCTTATGCGGCATTTGGTCTGAATTTCGGTTATAATTATGATCAGAATGGATCTTTCGACGGAGCCAACAACCTTGAATTCGGTGTGGCCCTTCCTTGGAAAGTTAACGACATCATCACCGTTTCCGGTTATGTCGCTTACAGCTATGCATTCGAAAACATCTGGGGAACAACCCAGCCCAACACCTTCTGGGGCGGTGGCAAAGTGACCTTCGCGTTCTAAAATTACCTGAACCTCATTCAACAAAAACCCCTTCTGCTTCGGCAGAAGGGGTTTTTTATTGGATAACAGAGGAGCATGGGCATTCCGCCCGTGCAGACTCTGATACCAATGGCCAGCGGCGCGGTAGCGCCCGGTCTCGGGGAGCGCGCCCGCCCTCGGGTGCCGTCGGGTGCGCCCCGCGCCCGACAGGGAAACCTACGAGACTTTGGTATGATACCAAAGTCTCCAAGGTTGTGGATTTTCGAGGGCACTTATGTAGGTCAGGTGTCTCGCCTGACATCGAACGACTTATGCTTGCAGGCGGGACGCCCGCACTACATTCCAGAAGTCTAACAGCGATCAGCTCTTGGTATGATTCCCTCTC
>JBJTGE010000011.1:0-2010 GCA_046093785.1 Spartobacteria bacterium | reverse complement strand
GCCCAGTGGAGGAGGTGGGTCACGGTGTGGTGGCGCTGGATCGCCGCGCGGCGGGCGGCGTTGACGGTGACTTGGACTTCGTCACCGACATTCGGGGCGTCGGCGGAATCAAGCAGGTGGAGCCAAGTGTTGCCGGTCTTCTGGGTGTTTGCGACACGCCAAAGCTGGCCGCCACGGGTGATCTCGGCTGTGTCGCCGACTTGGCCGCCCATCTCGGCATAGCAGGGTGTGCGGTCAAGAATCACCGCGGTGCGGTCTTTGATGGTGAGAACCTCGAGCACGCGGGCCGTGTCTGTGAGGGAGTCGTAGCCTGTAAAAACCGTGGGCGTGGTGGTTTCGATTTCGGAAAGTGTGATGACCTGTTTCTTCTGGGCCGCACGGGCACGGGCGCGCTGGGCTTCCATGAGGGTGTTGAATCCCTCGGTGTCCACCGTGAGACCGCGTTCGCGCGCCATGAGTTCCGTGAGGTCGAGAGGGAAGCCCTGCTCGTCGTAGAGTTTGAACGCGAAGGCGGCGGAGAGTTGCGATTGGCTTGGCTGCGAAAGGTCCCGGGGAGCGCGCCCGCCCCGGGCGCTGTTTTCCGCGCCCTCGCGGGAAACCGCATCGTGTTCAGAGGTCCAAAGCCACGGGTAGGTTCCATCGGGAAGTTGGATTTTGGCATCCCATGGATTGCGGCAAATGTATTCGAATTTCTCCTGCAGGTCGGCATCGCCACGGATCAAACGGTCAAAGGACTCCTCTTCCCAGACATGCACACCGGTTACATTTGCCGCCTTGTTGATGCGGTGGGCGGTAGTGGATTTGATGGCCTGTAGTATTTCGGTGAGAGAATAAAATACAGTCTCGCCTTCGTTTGTTTCGCTTTTGATCTGCGGTTCCAGCAACAGATGGACATGATCGGGCATGACGCAGGCTGCATAGAGTTCGTAGTGCGCATGGTCGTGGCCGTAGCGGATGCTTGCCATGACAATGTCGCGCTCTGCAGCGGTGAGATGCCGATTTTGAGATGTTGAAAATGTCACCATGTATTTGGCCCATGGGCGCTCGAAGTGGGGAAGATGGCGTTTCGTGTAGCGGACGCCGGCGGGGGCGCCGGCTGATGCGCCCGGGGCGGGCGCGCTCCCCGGGACGGTCGTGATGCGGGCGACTTCCTCGTTGAAGAGGGTGATTCCTTTGTCGAGGGTTTTGTTGAAGGTTTCCTCTTCGAGTTTCAGGACATCCTCGATGTGTTTTTGTTTCGAGCGGATTTCGGGGAAGACATCGCCCATCGTGCGGGCGAGGACATCAACGAGTTTGTGGAAAAACGGTGAGCGGAAGCCGAGGGAGCGGCCGTAGCGGACGGCGCGGCGCAGGATGCGGCGGAGCACATAGTTCCGGTCGGTGTTGCCAGGCTGAATGCCGTCGCCGATGGCAAAGGTGAGTGTGCGGATGTGATCGGCGATGACTCGGAAGGCGACATCGGTTTTTTCCTGCTCGGTGTCGCCGGTTGAGCCGCTGGCGGGGAGGGTGGAGCCGTAGGTGCGGCCGCTGAGTTTTTCGATTTCGTCGAAGATCGGGCGGAAGATGTCGGTCT
The DNA here is from genome assembly GCA_046093785.1 of Spartobacteria bacterium. Lineage (GTDB taxonomy): Bacteria > Verrucomicrobiota > Verrucomicrobiia > Chthoniobacterales > Terrimicrobiaceae > UBA967. The sequence continues at coordinate 437 of JBJTGE010000011.1, read as the reverse complement.
CGTAGTTCGAGATGCGGGCGTTGGCGAAATCGGTGAGATTTTTTGTGCCTTGGATGATTGAAGTGACGCGTTCGAAACCCATGCCGGTATCCACATGGCGGGCGGGGAGGGGAGAGAATGATCCATCCGGGTTGGCATTGAATTGGATGAAGACCAAATTCCAAATCTCGATGCAGTCGGCGGAGCCTTTGTTGACGAGCGCGCCGCCTGTGTCACCGGAAGGCGTGAGATCGACATGCAGCTCCGAGCAGGGGCCGCAGGGGCCGGTTTCGCCCATCATCCAGAAGTTGTCCTTTTTGTTTCCGTTGACGATGTGGACGGCTGGATCGAGTCCGGCCGCGCGGAATTTCTCGGCCCAGATTTCCCATGCCTCCTCGTCGCGCGAGGCGGGGTCGCCGGGCTCGGGATTGTAAATCGTGGCGTAGAGGCGGGCGTTG
>JBJTGE010000010.1:0-8713 GCA_046093785.1 Spartobacteria bacterium | reverse complement strand
ACGCTGGCACCCATCCTCTTCGGCGGAGCCGCCGCACCCACGCTCACCGGTCTGCCGGGAGATTTTTTGCCGAAGCCACTCGAGTTCCGTTTGGCAAAAATGGAACCCCTCGGCGACGAGTGCCTCCTTCATTTTAAAAGACTCCCAAAAATTGACCCCCGCCCGCGAAGCGCCTAACCTAAAAATATGAAGACACGCCTCCTTTGCACACTCTTCGCAGCCCTGACCCTGCTTGTCTGCACGTCCCAAGCCCAGCTGCTCATCTACGGCCTCTCGCTGGAAAAAACCGGCCGCAGTGTGAACTACACTTTCTTCGACAGCGGCTATCTGGTCGTCGATCTCGCCGCTTCCACATTTTCCTCTGTAATCGTCCTCACAGACCCGAACACCTTCGCCTACTACCAGACCGCAGGACTTGTCACTGGCAGCTATTCCACACTGCTCGACTACTCGGGCTACGATCACGCTGTGCTTTTCGGTGCATCATCCGGCACGGACAACGCCGCGCTCCAGGTGATAGGAGCCATCGAGTCGAACCGCAATATCGGCGGCGACCAACGCTCCAACTTGGCCAGAAAACTCCGTGGCTACTTTCTTGCCAGCGGCGCCCAAGTGAACGCCAGCACCGGCAACGGCACGACCTCCAACGGCACCGCCACTTCGTTCGAGTATGGATTCGCAGGCTCGAGCGAGGCCACGGCCACCTACGACTCGCACCTCACCAAGCAAGCCAACAACCAAGGACTCGACAGCACCGGCGCGCTGAACCTCATCGGTCAAATCCTCTCCAATCGCGGAGTCCCGGGCTACACGCCCACACCGACTCCAACTCCCTGATTTTTTCGAATTTGGGCGTCTCGGAGGAATATTCGCTGAGCCTCCCGATTTTGTTCTAAATCCCGGGCTGAAACTGCCGATGTTATCCCTTGTCAGGCGCATCACGCGCCTGTCCGACTGCGGAACGGACTCCGCACAACAAGACAAAGGATATGTCGTTCACCATCAAAACCAACAATGCCACTGCGTTTGCCGCAAACGGACTGCAGGACAGGCACGCCCACGACCGGCGCACCGAGCACCGGCCGCACCCTGCCGCACGCCATCAAGGAAAGCTCAACGATTCCTGCGATTTGACCCACTCCGGAAAGAACGGCGCAAGCATCCGCGAGGCGGGGGATTTTCAAGCGCATCTGAATGAATCCCTCTCCTTCCTGCAGACGCAGGATTCCGCCCTCGGGCAAATGGAGAATCTGTTTGTGAACGCGCCGGAGCATCAGGATTTTCTCGAAATTTTTGAATCCCTCACCGGCGAGAAATTCAACGGACTCGACCTCTTCAGCCACGACAGCGAAGAGCAGCCCCTTTATGTCCACACTCCGGAAAGCGCGGAGACGGTCTGCATTCACAGGCCGCTCTTGAGCATCAAAAATCCCGCACCTTTGCTTCAGGAATCCATCCTCGCCGCACGGGAGGAGAACCGGAAAGAACAAGCCAAGCTGCGCGAAATCTCGGATTCCACCGTGAGCAGCCACGCCCGTGTCGAGCTCGCAGCGCCGAAAATTTCAAATCCCGAATCCGCGAAGCAAACAGCGGCACTCTCCCAACAGCGTCTCCTCGCGGACGCCTCCACCGCGTTGACAGGGCAAGCCAACTCCGCCCACGAAGCCGTTCTCCGGCTCTTTGCCTGAAACGGCGATACAGCCCGATTACGGCGTTGAAGAATCCCTGCCGATATCCCTCGTTTTGGGTGGGCCTTGGCGGGGCGCTCGGTGCCGTTTCTCGGTATGGTGCCGGGCGCGCGTTTGCCGACCTCGGGCATGCGGGCTCCGGATTTCCTTGGCAAACATTCGTCGTCAATGTGGGCGGCGCGTTTTTTTTGGGATGGATTTTGGCGCATGCGGAATCCGGCGCGCGCGGCGGCGACTGGCTGCGTTGTTTCGCAGGAATCGGATTCTGCGGTGCGTTCACGACATTCTCTTCAGTGAATCTGGAGATGCTCGAAATGATGCGCTCGCACGACGCACCCCTTGCAGCCTTCTACTTTTTTTCCAGCTTCGCGTGCGGAATCGCGGTGGCCGCCCTCGGTGCCATGCTCGGCATGAAAAAACGGGTGCCTCGCGCATGATCGAGTTCCTGCTCATAGCGGCTCTGGGAGCCGCAGGAGCGCTGGTGCGGTATCACCTCGGCGCATTTGTCCACTCCTCCGCCAACCATGTGCTGGCCTCCGAGGCCGGGTTCCCGTTTGGCACGCTTTTCGTCAACGCGCTCGGCTCTTTTATTCTTGGCGCGGCCGCCGCTTTTTTATCCGTGTCGATGCTTCCGCAAGTCATGTATGTCGCAATTGGCGCGGGCTTTTGCGGATCACTCACCACCTTTTCGACACTGGCAGTGGATCTGCAGCGCTTCTTGCGGGATCGGCGCTTCGTCGCTTTTGCGCTCCTCCTCGGGGCTTCTGCCGCAACGGGCCTTGGTGCCACATGGCTTGGTTTGGCGCTTGTTTTTTTTGTCCGCTAAAGTGGGTTTTTTCGCCGATGCCCCGGACGCAAATTTTGTCCGACTATGCCGCAGACCAGCGCGTAATTTTTAAGCAAATGTCTTGCGAAATTTTCCAGAACAACCTATCAAGAAGGGCTTATGCCAAACCTTACGAAAAATAATCTCGTCAAACAAATCAGCGAAAAAACCGGCCTCACCCAGCAGGAGGTTTTCAGCGTGGTTCAATTGACACTCGAAGGCATCACAGAGGGTCTCGCCACGGGAAACAATGTCGAGCTTCGCAATTTCGGTGTCTTTGAAGTCCGCCTCACCAAAAAGCGCGTCGGACGCAATCCTAAAAAACCACAGGAAACGGTGGAAATTCCTCCACGCGCGATTGTGAAATTCTCGGCCGGAAAAATCATGCGCCAGCGCGTGCTGCTCCGCACAGAGGAGTTGCGCCAAGGCACTGCCAAAGCGGCGTGATTTCCCTCGGCGACAGCCCTATCTGTCTCCGAAGGAAATCCCCACCGAACGAGCGGCGGCCACTGTCTCGGAGTTGACATCCACGGTGCGCAGAGTGCCCACGGCCTTGGCTATGGGCACTCCGCCGACATGGTATTGCTGGTAGCTCACCATATATCCGAATTTCCTCTGCTCGATGAGCCTCACGGCTCCCACGCCGAAACGTGTGGCTAAAATGCGGTCGAGGGCGCTGGGTGTTCCTCCCCGCTGGAGGTGTCCCAGTGCAACGGAGCGGGCCTCCTGCCCGGTGAGGTTCTCCAATTCCACAGCCAGGCGTTCGCCGATACCGCCAAGGCGCACCTCGCCTTTGGTGCGGAGTTTGGCCTCTTTGGTGCTGAGTTCCTTTCCCGCCTCCTTCGCGCCTTCGGCGACCACGATCATCGTGCTGCCGAATCCATCCTGATTCCGGCTTTTCACAAACTGCACCAATTTATCCATGCGGAACGGAATTTCTGGCAAAAGAACTACATCCGCCCCGCCGCCGAGTCCACCATGCAGCGCGATCCACCCCGCGTGGCGCCCCATCACCTCCACAACCATGAGTCGCTTGTGACTGCGAGCCGTCGTGTGAAGGCGGTCGAGGCCATCGACCACCACGGCGACAGCCGAGTCGAAGCCGAATGTCATGGCCGTGGCGTTCAGGTCGTTGTCAATCGTCTTGGGCACGCCGACCACAGGGATGCCGGCTTTTTGCAGTTGCAGTGCGGTGCTGAGGGATCCATCGCCGCCAATGCATACCAAGGCGTCGAGGCCGAGTCCCTCAAAAGTCTCGCGCGCCTCGGAGAGGATTGCTTTCGGAATGGTCGCCTTGTTGCCCGCGCCCACCTTGGCCACGAAACGGCCGCGATTCGTCGTGCCAAGAATCGTGCCGCCCATCGGCATGATGCTGTCCACGCCGTTGGGATCGAGCTTTCTGTAGCGGACGGGAGTGATCATGCCCTCGTAGCCATCGGCAAATCCGACGACCTCCCAATCGCGTTCCGACGCCGCGCGCACCACGCCGCGAATCACGGCATTCAATCCGGGACAGTCCCCGCCGCTGGTGAGGACTCCAATTTTTTGTATGGGTTTGTTTTTCATCAACCCGCCCTGAAGCAAAAACGATGCCACACTTCCCGGCTGCTTGCGGGTGACAGAGAAAGGGTTTAAAAAGAGTTTCCATGAGCGAAATCATCTTCGAAGTGCGGGAAGACGAGGTCGATGGCGACTACAATGCAAGCGCGTTGGGATACGGCATTCACACCCAGGGCGACAGCATCGAAGAACTGCGGAAAATGGTGAAGGATGCCGTGAATTGCTACTTCGATGAATCGATGGAAGCGCCGCGAATAATCCGGCTCTCGAACCACGAATTTCGCGAATGAACACGAATCAAGGCCTTCGTCGAGACTGACCGATCCTTGGGCGGCCGGCCCGTCAAACGCGGTGGATCCAGCTGTAGGGGATCGCGCCGTGGGAGAGCATCCAGTCGTTGAATTTCCGGAGCGGCCAGTCGGCTTCCGTGACAAGTTGGCGGTGGAGTTTTTCGACTTCGAGGCGGCCGAGGAGGTAGCTCATGGGCACTGTCGGACTTGAGGTATACCAGTTCACATCGGCCGCCGCGCGGGCGGAGGTGAAGCCAACGCCGGATTGCAGGCGCTTGGATGCGGCGGCATGGCTGAGCGCGCCATCGTGCAAACCGCAGTCGATCACGATGCGGTGCGCGCGCCAGAGGGCGTCGTGAAGCTGGATCAGCTCGGCACCGGGCATGTCCACCAGACCGTGCTCCACGGCGAGCTTCTCGCACCACATCGTCCAACCCTCGTAAAAAATGGAGTGCGCAAAGAGGCGGCGCAGGCGGCTGGCGTGTTGGAACTGGACTACGAATTGGAGGTGGTGACCGGGGTAGGCTTCGTGGACCGTGGTGAGTTCCAGGCCATGGTGCTGGCGGATTTCGGCGAGTTTTTTATCGGGATTTTTTTGGTCGAGGCTGAGGTCGTTGACCCAGAAGATGCCGGCCTGATCCTTGGCAAAGGGCTCCGGCGCGCTGTAGGCGGCTGTGGGAAATTGGTGCTTCAGAAAGGGCGGCACGGGCAGGACCTTCAGCGTATCGCCGGTCGGCACGGTGACGAGGCCGAGCTTTTGCAGGCGGGCTTTGATGTTTGTCGTGGCCTCGCGATAGACCTCCAGCAGAGGAAGCCCGGGAGTCCAGCCGGCGGCGGCCTGGGCGATGATCTCCCGCGCGGATTTGCGTCCGTGGCGGCGTGCTGCGCGCTCGAGGAGGACTTCGTGGCGCTGGATTTGGTATTCCCCCAGTGCGCGGGCCTCGGGGAGCGAGAGGTCGAGGCCGAGGTTCTCGCGGATGAGAAATTCGAAACGCGAGCGTCCGATAGCGAAGCCGCCCTTGGGGCCGGGCTTTTTGCGAGTGATGTCGGCGGCGTATTCCTCGAAGGCCTTGGCGGCGGATTTCAGTGTCGAGGCAAGGGCCTTGGGCTTGTTGGAAAAGCTGCAAAGCTCCTTCTCCAAGCCGTGGAGAAACTCAACCGCTCCGGCGCAGGATTGGACGCCGAGCGAAGTCCAGAGCGGATCGGGCGCTTCCACACACTCCGCGCCGGCCCGCAGGTAGGCGGGGATTTTTTTAAGGCGGGATTCGATGGCGGGCAGCGCTTGGCGGAGCTTGCCGGAGTTTCTCACCACGAGTTCGAAAATCGCATCGATCGCGGAGTTCGAGTGCGTCTGGGGATTTGTGCGCCAGCGCAGCAGATCACGCTCGGAAAGCAAATCCATGCGGAGTCTCGCCAGCAGCCCCCGTCGGTCGAGCCAGTCGTCGCCGTGGAAAGCCGCCTCGGGCAGGCCTTCCACCCCGGCCAGCGTGCGCTCAAGAAGGGCGATGTGTTTTCGGTGAATCTCCGGCGTGTTGCGGCCCAGAAGCGAATCATACTGGCGGAACCCCAGCTTGCTGGCCTGCTCGGGAAAAAGCTCGCACGATTCGTCGAGCCAAACTTTGGCGAGGGATGCAAAATTCGCGCGGATTTTTGCCTCTGCGGGATCGGTGTGTTCTGGCATGGGTCAATCGGATTTCGAATTGGAAAAGTAGCGCTTCGACTCGGCGGCTACGACCCCGCTCAACAAGACCAGCGCAACGAGATTGGGAATCGCCATGAGGCCGTTCATCATGTCCGAGAAATTCCACACCGCATCGCTCTTCCATACGCAGCCGATGAATACCGCCGCGACCCAGAGCCAGCGGTAGGGTGTGACCGCTTTCACGCCGGCGAGGTATTCCACCGCCTTCTCGCCATAGTAGGACCAGCCGAGAATTGTCGAAAAAACAAAGGTCAGCAGGCCGCCAACAAGGATGATGTCGCCGAAAATCCCCACGCGGTGGAAGGCCGCATCGCACAGGCCGGCCTTGCTGAGCCCGCCGGTCTGCCAATCCCCCGAAGAGACGATCACGAGGCCGGTGAGCGCACAGACGACGACGGTGTCCCAAAATGTGCCGGTGCTGGAGACAAGCGCCTGACGCACGGGATCGCCGGTGCGCGCGGCGGCGGCAACGATCGGCGCACTGCCGAGGCCAGATTCATTCGAGAAAAGCCCTCGGGCGATTCCATAGCGCATGGCCTCCGCTATACCCGCACCGACAAACCCGCCCACGGCGGCCTGTCCTGTGAACGCGCTGGTGACGATGAGATGCAGGGCGCCGCCGAGTTTGTCCCAGTTCAAGCCGAGCATGATGAGGCAGCCCAGGATGTAAAATGCCGCCATGAACGGAACAAGGATCGTGCAGAATTTGGAAATGGAACTAATGCCTCCCAGAATGACGGCAGCCGTGATCAAGGTGAGCAAAATGCCGACGCCGATTTTCAAATTCGCATCCGAAGCCGCAAAGGGGAGAATGTCCTTCTTGGCCACGATCATGTCCGCGATGGCATTTGATTGAACCATGTTTCCAATTCCGAAGGCCGCGACCGCCGTGAAGACCGCAAACAAAACCCCCGCCCACCGGGCTTTGAGGCCGTTTTGCAAAACATACATCGGTCCGCCGGACATCTGGCCGCGATCGTTGGTGACGCGGTATTTCACCGAGAGCAGCGCCTCGGCATACTTGGTGGCGATTCCGAAAACCCCTGTGAGCCACATCCAGAGCACCGCGCCGGGGCCGCCCATGATCACCGCGCCCGCGACGCCGTAGATGTTCCCCGTTCCAATCGTCGCCGCAAGCGCAGTGACCAGCGCGCCAAATTGGCTAATGTCGCCCGGCGATCCCGGCTCCTTGCTGACGGATAGCTTGATCGCATGCGCGAGATGCCGCTGCACGAACCCTGTGCGGATGGTGAGGAACAGATGCGTGCCAAAAAGAAGGACGATGAGCCATGGCCCCCAAACGAGTGAGGCCGCTTGCTCCGTGAGTTTGTTGAGTGTCTCCATGCGCGCCATGAAATTCCTGTCCGCCCCATGCTGCAAGGAATCAAATCGCTCATGGCTCAGGAACGCCGGTGCGCCCGTCGGCAATTTGTCCTCAGAAAAATCCGCTTGAGACAAAGGCGTGCTTGAAGACAAAAAAGGCAAAGCTACTTTTTAAGAATGTCCACAGTTCAAGAAATCGAGACGGCAGCTGACCTTCTGCCTATTGAACAGAAAGAGGGGCTTTTGCGTTTCCTTGCAATCCGGTTGAGAAAAGACCGGGCTCAACCGCAACCTCGCCTTTATTCCCAAGAGGAACTTTCTTCCATGCTCGCTGAGGACGAAGCCGACGGAGAACGCTTTCGGAAAGGCCATTGAGAATCTTTGTCGACAGCTGCGTCGCTCTCGCCGCCTGCCTCTCTAAAACGGGGGCATCTCGACTGATCTTCGAAATCGCCGCCACGCAGGGATGGGAGTTGGTTGTTTCCCGATGGGTGCTTCGGGAGATGCGCGAAAATCTGGCGGATTTGCCTCTTTCCGCAACCCGCGTCTGGCTTGACCTCAAGAATCAACTCGTGGTCGAGGATGACGAACTGACTTTTGATTGGCCTCTGCTTTTCCATGTCACAAAGGATAAACCAGTCCTTTGCACAGCGCTCGCGTGCGCCGATGTGCTTCTTACGCTCGATCGCCGGGATTTTGGATCTCTCCTTGGCCAGTCGGTTTACGATCTCCGTGTGCTCACCCCCGGAGCGTTTCTCGATGAGGAAAGACAATCCGGGCACCTGAAAAGATGAAGCGGGATTTAGCGGCCGTGCAGCGAATTTAAAAGCGCCAGCGTCTCGGCCGCGTTGCGCTCGATGGAAAAAGACCCCGCCAGCTGGAGGCACTCTGGCCGTGCCGCAACACGGCGCTCCGCATCGCTCCAGGAATCGATGGCTTCGGCGAGCGCAAGGGCATCGCCCGGCGGAATGACTTCGCCATGCACGCCAGGCGTGAGGATTTCGGAAAAACCGTTCGCCGTGGTGGTGATGACCGGCAGGCCGGCGGCGAGGCCTTCGAGGCAGGCGTTTGAGAAGGGGTCATACCAGGTCGGCAGTGTCAGGACATCAGCTGCCGCAAGAAGGGATGCGATATCGGCAACGGGGCCGAGGAAGCGGGCTTTTGAGCTGCGATAGAGGTCCGCTGGACCGCGACCCGCGACGAGAAGGGTGGTATCGTCCAGCATTTCCATGGCTTTGATGGCGGTGGAGAGACCTTTTCGCTCCCAGCCGGTGCCGAGAAAAAGAACGCAGAAGGTTTGCGGATCGAGGCCGAATTGGCGGCG
>JBJTGE010000009.1:0-3937 GCA_046093785.1 Spartobacteria bacterium | reverse complement strand
GATGTAGCGGCGGAGTTGGGGATCGCGGAGCGGTGCGAAGGCGATGCCAAGGCGGGCGAAGCCCTGGTAGGCTGGGGCGTCGAGTTCGGCCAGGAAGTGGCGGATCACAGCGGTCGGAACGATGTCGGCGGACTGGTTGCGGGCATCGTAGCGCATGACCATGCCGATGAGACGGCCCTCGCGCACGACCGGTAGGGTGAAGCTGCCATCCCTTTGCTGGAGCGGCGCTCCGAGCTTGAAGAGGAGCAGGGACCCCGACTCGGAGGGATAGGCGGCCACGCTGATGGAGGTGATGCGGCCGAGCGTCTTGGCGATCTCTCCATTCGGCTCGAGTTGGAGGATGGTGGCCTCTTCGCCGACTTGGAGTGGCCCATTCAAGGCGAGGGGTTGCATGCCTTGGAGGAAGGCGGGATCGCCCGGGCGCAGAACGGCGAGGTTGCAGTCGTAATCAACGCGCTCCACGGTGGCGGTGGATTTCTCGGCGGTGGCCGGTTTTTCCAGCTCGATGAATGTGGAGTTCGCCACGAGTTCGGCCGTGACCAGAATCCGGCCGCCATCAATCAGCGCGCCGATTCCCCGCCTGCTGAAGGGGGGCTTTTTGATCCATGGCTGGAAAAATTCGTAAACCTGATTGGTGGAATTGACGCGCAGCAGGGACTTGGAGGCCGATTCTGGTGCGGTGTCCTCTGCGGGAGCGGACGGGATGGCAAGCGCCAGCAAGAGGGCAAGGCAGAAGGATCGTAGCGAAGGAGTGGATTTCATTTCTCGAGGTTTTTTTCGGCAGTCAATGCGTAGCGCCCGCTGATGCGCGAACGCGCCTCCTCGATGGCTTTTCGCTCCAGAACGATGGGGCGACCCCCGCCGGCGAATTTGATGACATAGTAGTCTGCCTTTTCCTCGAAGGCGGCGGCGATGTCCTCAAGGCGTTTGATGGAGCGCCCGTTCACCTCGTCCACCACGGAGTAGCGGAATTCGTCGGCGTAGGCGTTCACGGGGTCGGGAAGGATGTTGCTCAGAACGACGATCTCGGGGCGTTTGGTGTGCAATCCGTCGGCGATGAAAAAATCAAAAAGGTAGTTCAGGCGCTGGTCGGAGGGATCATGGGCCTCCATGAAATTCTGATCCACCGGCTGGAAAACCAGTCCACCGGCGACAAAAAAGCGGGGCTTCTCATCGTAGAGGTTGCTGTGAAGTTTGAATGGCCAGGGTTCCCGGAGTGGCACAGTGAGGGTCATGGGTTTCCCGTCGCGCAGGATGTCGAGATGCACCTTGTCGCCTTTGAATTTCCTCTCCACGACCTCTTCCAGAGGCACGGCCTCGTCTTCGAGCGGGATGGTGCCATCACTCGAAACGGTGTGTCCGTCGATTTGCAAAATCACATCCCCCGGTTTGACGATGCCATCCGAGGCGCCTCCGCTGTAGACGCTGCAGACTTGGACACCCGTGTTCTCGTCCTTCAGGCCGAGCGCGCTTCGGGCGGCGGGATTGAAGAGGTTGCGGTAGGTCAGGGCCAGGTCGACATAGTGGTCGTAGCGGCCGTCTTCCACATCCTTGAGAAAACGGTGGATCACCGGAGTCGGGATCATGTAGCCGACATTTTGGGCGACATCGCCGCTGTAGCCCTGGAAAGCGACTCCGACGACCTTGCTGTTTTGCATCACCGGGCCGCCGCTGTTGCCGGGATTGATGGCGGCATCGATCTGGATGGCGAGGTGGGAATCCATGCCGGAGTGGGAGTAGGGCTGGAAGTCGATGCGTGAAACAATGCCGCGCGTCACGGAGAGGCGGGTGCCGCCGACGGGGTAGCCATAGGCTGAAACGACGGATTCGATTTGCGGAATGCCACCAAATTCGAGTGGCGCCGTGCCTTTGAAGAAGTCGGGATTCTCGACACCAAGCAGGGCCAGGTCGCAGTCGTGGGCGATGTGCAGGACTTGTGCGAGGTAGGGGTTTGGATCGCCCTCTTTGGATACCGTGAGGAAGCGCGCGTTGCTGACCACATGGGCATTCGTCATGATGCGTTTGCCATCGACGACAAACCCGGCTCCGACCCCGGAGGTGACATCCCCCGGGCTCCAGGGGGTTTTATAATTTGGCTCCTGCGAAGTCGCCTCGATCCGGACGAGGCTCTTGGAAATTTCCACGGAGTGCACCGCTGCCAAAGGGAGGAGGAGGGCGGCGGCAATCAAAAGGAATCGGCACATTGCTCACGACTGTAGCAAATCGAGCCTCCTGCGCAACGAACTGTCTGTTACATTTCCGTGCGGATCCGCCGTCTCAATGCCCGGTGGCTTCCAATTCCTGCACGCGCCGTTCAAGCCGGGTGATTGTATCAAGGGCGAAGTTCAGCTCGGCCTGCTTCTGCAGGAGCGTGATCTCGAGTTCCTGAATCTTGTTTTGCAGGCTCTCTTTGATTCCATGGTCGTGATTTTTCGAATCGTCACCGTGGGCTGTGGGATTCGGGAAAAACGAGGCCTCGCCGAGGAGCATTTTTTCTCCCGAGCAACAATTCAAAATCTTCGTTTCCGCCGAGATTTCCCCGAGGTTCAGGAATTCCAGCAATGTGCCCGCCGTGGTGGGTCCGTAAAGCGGTTGTCCAGGCACCTCCACCAGCCAGTCCATGTGGAGTTCCTCAAGCATGGGGGCTTTGTTCCAAGTCCTGCCGTCATTGGAAACGACATCCTGCGGATGAATCTGAGCGGACATCGCCCACTCGCGGATTTGGTCAAAAAAAACCGGGCCAAAAATTTCATTATCCGCATGCTTGCGGAGATACCACTGGGGGGAATTGCCTGTCGCTATCACGCGGCCATACTTCTCCCAAGTGGAGCATGTTGCAAGGATTGATCGCGCCCGCGCGCCAACCTGAAATTTTCCGGCTTGTTGCCTTGAGAGGATGCCCGGTGTAAAGCAGATGCCATGCAATCGCCATCGACCACTCTTCTGCCTGCGGAGAAGCGCTCCATTCCCGTCTGGCGCGGCGTTGTGATCCTGCTGCTTGCCGCCGCGACGCTTGTGGCCTGCTTGTGGGGGAGTCCACCCGCCACGAAATCCGAGCCGGGCGTCGTAATGGAATTGCCGGGCTCGCTGACCGGCCTGTGGGGCAGTGACCAGCCTGTTTCCGAGTCCGAAAAAGTCATCCTGCCCGCCGACACCGAGTTCGCAAAAAAAATCTACTCGGATGGCCTTGGCAACGACATCCACTGCCAGATCGTCCTCGCCGGAGCGGAAAAGCGGAGCATCCATCGCCCCGAGGTTTGCCTGCCGGCGCAGGGATGGACGATCAAATCCGGCGAAGTCGTGCCCGTGAGGCTGGCCGATGGAAAAACACTGGAAGTGATGAAACTCACCGTCGTCCGTCCGGTCACGCTCAACAACGGCGCGCAGCGCGAGCTGACATCGGTCTTCTGCTACTGGTTCATCGGCAAACACGCCACGACGCCGCACCATTTTGTGAGGGTGCTGAAGACGAATCTCGACATGCTTCTGCACAACACAAACCACCGCTGGGCCTATGTGATCGTCAACGCGCCCGTGCTCGAGGGGTTTGTTTCCGGCGGCAAGAACCTGGCGCAAACAAACGAGCGCGTGGAGGCCGCCATTGCGGAATTGGCCCCGCAGATCATGCCTGATCTGTAGAGCTGGAGCCGCCTTGGTATCACGAAACGGCGTCTTCGCGCCTGAGACTTGGGACCCCGACGGCGCGGCATCCCTACCAAAAATTCACGAGGGTGCTTCCGCACCGCAAGTCGCGCGGCATCCTTTCTTGTTGGACGGGAAAGCGGATTAGCGCTTCGAGAATTGGAAGCGTTTGCGGGCGCCGGGTTGGCCGGGCTTTTTGCGTTCCTTCATGCGCGGGTCGCGGGTCAGGAGACCCTCTTGCTTGAGCGGGAGGCGCAGGGCCTCGTCGATCTCGATGAGCGCGCGGCTGATCGCC
>JBJTGE010000008.1:0-9331 GCA_046093785.1 Spartobacteria bacterium | reverse complement strand
TGAGAACCACCAACCCAGAAAGAAAATCGCGGCGACCTTGGCGAGTTCGCTGGGTTGCACGACGCCGAAGCCGAGATTGATCCAGCGGGACGATCCGTTGATTCGAAGTCCGATGGGAGGGATGAAACACAGCAGGAGCAGGAGGGCTGCCGCAGCAAAAAATGCCCACCAATATTTGACCCAGAAATGGTAGTCCACAAACGAGGCCACGACGGCCACAACGAGCCCGACACACAGCCACATGCCTTGGCGTTTCAGGAAGAAATAGATGTCCGAGTGGCCCTCCTCCGCAAACGCACTCGTGCTGGAAAGCATCACAAGGCCGAGTGCGAGGAGTCCGGCCACGGCAACTGTCAGCACATAGATGGCGTTTCGATGCATTGTTTTTGTGAACTTCGTTTTTTTGTCCTGATCAGGGAATGACGAGCGTCTGGCCGATCTTCAGTTTCTTCGGATCGTCAATGTTGTTGGCCTTCATCAGGGCCGCTTGGGTGATGTTGTATTTTTTGGCGAGCGAGTAGGGGTTGTCGCCCTTGGCCACGACATGGCTTTTTTCCTCGCTGGCTTTGGGGTTTTCAGCAGGTTTGGCTTCGGCTTTTTCCTGAGCGGCCGGAGCCTTCACGGGCGGGGCTTTTGCAACAACCGCCGGAGTGGGGACGGCCTTTGCGGCGGGTTCGGCAGGCTGGGCTTGTGCCGCCTGGCTTTTTGCTGCCGATCCAACGACGAGGGTCTGGCCGACTTTAAGGATGGATGTGCTGGTGAGGTTGTTGGCTTTTTCGAGGGATTCGATGCTCGTTTTGAATTTCGAGGCGATGCGCTTGAGCGTATCACCCGCCACCACGGTGTAGGTCGTCTGTGTCTCTTGCGTTTTGGCCGGCTCCGTCTTGGCAACCGGTTCGGCTTTTTTCTCGGACTCTGCAACGGGCGCGGCCGCTGGTGCGGCTTCCGTTTTCGCGGTCGCGGGGCGTGCCGGTTTTTCCTTGAGTTGATTGAAACCGTAGATGCCCGCGACGGCCACGACATGCAGGACAAGAACCACAATGAATGCCTGCGAGAGCTTCATGCTGGGTTCCGACTCGCCTTCGTATTCCTCGATTTCCTCACGGCTGGAAGCCGCGCGGACTTGCATCGTTTTTCTTGGAACCAATCGCCGTGCGGGACGGCGTGGAGCTGTGGTGTTTTTTTTGAACATCATGGTGTGTTGGTTGGATTGTTTTTGAGTTTTTGAACGAGAGTTTTGAAAATGTTTCCGCGCTCCCCGTAGTTGCGGAACATGTCGTAGGACGAGGTGCCGGGGGAAAAGAGAACGACATCACCCGCCTGTGCGAGGGCATGGGCCTTGTTGACGGCCTCCTCGAGGCTTTCCGCCGTGTGGCATTCGGTATCCTTCCAGGATGAGGCGATGCGGTGTCTCATCTCGCCGATGAGCACGGCGGCGCGAGCCTTTTCCCTGACGAGTCGGGCGTTGTCGTCGAATTCCACGCCTTTGTCTTTCCCTCCGGCGATGAGAATGATTGGACGGTCTTGCGAGAGGATCGCTTTTTCCATGGCATCGAGGTTGGTTGCCTTGGAATCGTTGATCCAGCGCACGCCATCGAGGTCTCGCACGAATTCGCAACGGTGCACCGGCGGCGCGTGGTTGGCGATTGCTTGAACCAGGTTGTCGAGATCGAGATTCAAACCCAGGCCCATTCCCAGTGCGGCCATGATGTTTTCCGCATTGTGGACTCCCGGCAGGAGCGTGTCGGATTGATCGAGCAGGCGTCTGCCTTGGAAAAAAATCTCCCGCCCGCGAAGCGTGAAATCAGCAGCGGGGCTCGTTGCACTGAAAGTGATTCTCCTGGCCGGAAGGGGAGGGAGGTCGGCGGATGCGTTCACCACTATGACATCCTCCGCCGTTTGGTTTTCAAAAATCCGCAGCTTCGCCGCGCGGTATTCCGGCATTCCCGGGTAGCGGTCCAAGTGGTTCGGGCTGAGATTCAGCCACGCTGCGACTTTCGGGCGGAAGGTGCGGATCGTCTCCAGTTGAAAAGAACTGACCTCCAGAATCATCACATCCAGCTTGTGGCTCTGGCGCACCGCTCTTGCAAAGGGGAGGCCGATATTCCCGCTCGCCATGGTCCGGACGCCGCAACCGCTGAGAATTTTTTCCGTCAGCTCGGTGGTGGTGGTTTTTCCGTTTGTGCCAGTGATGGCGACCACCGGGCAGGTGCACTCTTGAAAGGCGAGTTCCAGTTCTCCGATGAGAGGGATGTTTTTTTGCAGCACATTTTGCACGAGTGCAACGGCTGGATCGATCCCCGGGCTGAGAACGGCGAGGTCGTAGAGCGAGGGGTCTTCATCGGCGGATTTGCCGAGGAGAACGCGCATGCCTCGGGCCTCCATCTGAGCGGCCTTTTCGCGGATGCCTGGAGTGTCCGAGGATTCGCAAACGGTCACATCGGCTCCCTCCTCAAGCAGCAAGGTGGCTGCGGCCTCGCCACTGTGGCCGAGACCGAGAACAACCGATTTTTTGCCGCTGTGGATCATTTCAACGAAGTTTCAAAGTGGCCAGACCGAGAAGGGCGAAGAGCACCGAGAGAATCCAAAAACGGACAATCACCGTGTTTTCCTTCCATCCGCTGAGTTCGAAGTGGTGGTGGATGGGGGACATCTTGAAAATGCGGCGTCCGGTTGTTTTGAAGCTGGCGACTTGGAGAATCACCGACATTGCTTCCATCACAAAAACGCCGCCGACTATGACGAGCAGGAGTTCCTGTTTGCAGCAGATGGCCACGGCTCCGAGCATTCCGCCGATCGCCAGCGAGCCGGTGTCGCCCATGAAAACGCGGGCCGGATGGGCATTCCACCAGAGGAAGCCGAGGCAGGCGCCGAGCAACGCGACGCAGAGGACAGCCAACTCGCCTGCATACGGGACGAAGGGAACCTGAAGGTAGGTTGCCGTTTTGATGTTTCCTGCGACATAGACCAGCACGGCGTAGGTCGCGGCCACTGTGGCGGTGCAACCGGTGGCGAGCCCGTCCAGGCCATCGGTGAGGTTCACCGCATTCGATGTTCCCACGATCACGAGGAGGTAGAAAATAAATGTCAAAGCGCCCATGCCGAGGAGGAGCGGTTCCTTGAAGAAGGGAATGAAAAGTTGTTGCGCCGTGGCGGAGAGCTTTGGGTTTGTCAGGAAGAAGAAGGTGAATATCCCTGCAAGGAGGCACTGGAGCACAAACTTGAGACGGCTGCTGATGCCGTCCGAGCTTTTCTTGGTGACCTTCAGCCAGTCGTCGTAGAAGCCGATTCCGCCCAGAAAAACCGCGCTGAAAAGCACGAGCCAGACGAAGGGATTCTCGGGTTTTGCCCAGAGGAGCGTGGAAATCACGATGGAGCCGATCAGCAGGATGCCACCCATCGTGGGGGTTCCTTTTTTCGAGCCGTGGAGTTCATGAAGCTTGTGCACCTCGGCAGCGGTGCGGATCGGTTGGCCGAATTTCAAAGAGATCAACTTGCGAATCACAAAATTTCCAAAAATCACACTGATGAGAAACGCTGTGATGCCTGCGCAGATGGCCCGGAATGTGATGTAGGAAAAAACATTCAGCGCCTTGAGGAGGTCGTTGCTGATGCCTTGTTTTGCGGCCCAGTCACTCAGTTCGGAAAGGTAGTAAAGCATCAGTTTTGGAGTTTTTGAAAAAGGGTTTCCATTCGTGCGGAGCGGCTGCCTTTGACGAGGACGAGATCCCCGGGGCGGGCGAGTTGGTCGAGGATTCGGGCTGCTGCGGAGGTGTCCTCGACCTCGTGTATGCGGCTGAATCCGAGTTCCCTTGCTGTAGCCGAAATGTTGCGGGCCTCCGGGCCGACGGTCACGAGGACATCGGCATACTTCACGGTGGCGCAGCCGACGCGGGAATATCCCTCGGAGGCATAGTCGCCGAGTTCGCCCATTTTACCCAGAACGGCAATGCGGCGACCCATGCAGGGACTGAAGCGGAGAGTGCTCAGCGCGGCTTCCATGGAATCAGGGTTCGCGTTGTAGGTGTCGTCGAGGAAGGTGACTCCTTTGTGCATGCGTTGTTCCAGTCGCCCTCCGGCCAGTTCAGCGCGTGCGAGGCCTTTGACGGCGGATTCCAGCGGGATGCCCAATTCCAGGCCGGCCGCGATGGCCATGAGGGCATTCTGGACCATGTGCAATCCTTGAACGGGAATGGATGCGGCAGCGTTGAGCGTCTGGTCTCCGGAGTGGAGGACAACTGTGAATTTCGTTCCGCTGTCGCTGGCAGCGATTTCCGTGGCCGTCAGGTTTCCGCCTTTCAGGCCGGTGAGGACAACTTTTCCCCGACAGCGTGCGGCGATCGAGTCGGTCTTGTCGTCTTCCGCACAAAGAATCACGCTTCCGCCCGCCAGCACGGCTTCCGCAAGCATTCCCTTTTCCAGAGCTATGGCATCGCGGGTCTTCATGTATTCAATGTGGGCGGTGCCGACATTGGTGATGATTGCGCAGTCGGGTTTGATGAGAGCCGCCAGCGGGGCGATCTCGCCCGGATGGTTCATGCCGACTTCCCACACAGCTGCCTTGTCGCTGGAACTTGCTGAAAGAATGGAGAGGGGAACGCCGATGTGGTTGTTCAGGTTTCCCTGGGTCTTAACCACTTTGAATTTGCTGCCCAGCACGGCAGCCGCGAATTCCTTGGTGCTCGTTTTTCCGCTGCTGCCAGTGATGCCAAGAACTTTGAGATCAAGTTTTGCGCGCCACGCGGCGGCCAGGTTGGTGAGGGCGGTGAGGCTGTTTTCGGCCAGGAGGACGGGAGCCGATCCTGCGACTTTTTGCGCTTCTTTGGGTGAATCCAGAAGCACCGCAGCGGCTCCTTTTTCGATCGCCTGCGAGGCGAAGGCGTTGCCATCAAAATTGTCTCCGCGCAGGCCGATGTAGAGATCTCCCGGACGGATTGTGCGCGTGTCCTTGTTGATGTTGGAAATCGTGACGCCTGTGGCATCCCCCAGCAACTTGGCGCCGGACATGGATGCGATTTCGAGGAGAGGAGTTTTGTCCATTTTTAAGACTCCGCTCCCTTCTTGTCGGTGATTGCCCTGTCCGCAACGGCCACATCGTCAAAAGGGATTTTGGTGTCGGCGAATTCCTGATATTTTTCGTGGCCCTTGCCTGCGATCAGGACGATTCCGCCGGGACCTGCGAGTTCGATGGCGCGGCGGATGGCTGCTTCGCGGTCGGTGATCTTCTCATGCGCGCGACCGCGCAGGCCGGCCTGCATGTCCTTCAGAATATCCTCTGGATCTTCGGAGCGAGGGTTGTCGGATGTGATGATGATGTGATCCGAGAGCTCCGCAGCTGCGGCCGCCATGAGCGGGCGCTTGGCGCGGTCGCGGTCGCCACCGCATCCGCAGACGGTGATGATGTGCGAGGGATTCAATTCCCGCAGGGTGCGGAGGACATTTCGCAACGCGTCATCGGTGTGCGCGTAATCCACAAAAACCTGGAAGTTGCGCTTTGCGGGAACCCGTTCGAGTCGCCCCGGGACTTGTGGGGCGGCTGCAAGCGCGTTGATGGCGGTTCGCATTTCGACACCGCATGTCACGGTGAGAGCGATTGCAGCGAGGGCGTTGTAAACATTGAACAGGCCGATCAGCGGGAGCCTGACGAGGTAGCTTTTGCCCCGGGCCTCCAGAGTGAATGTGGTGCCGTTCATTTCCTGTCGCACCGCGGAGGCCCTGAACTCGGCATGAACGCTGCGTCCGAAGGTGAGGATTTTGAGCCGTTTTGAAAATTGATCGACGAGTCTCTGGCCGTATCGATCGTCGAGATTCACAATCGCACGGCCCTTCTTGTGTTTCTGGGATGCGAGCGCCTCGAAAAGCCCTGCCTTCGCTTCGAAGTAGGCATCCATCGACCCGTGGTAGTCGAGATGGTCCTGTGTGAGATTTGTGAAGGCCGCCGCATCGAATTCGATGCCTCTCACGCGGTTTTGCACGATCGCGTGGCTTGAGACCTCCATGGCGACGGCACGGCCTCCGGTGTCGCGGATTTCGGAGAGGATTTTTTGGATGTCGATCGATTCCGGCGTCGTGTGGGGTGCGGGGAGTTCCTCATCCGCGACGATGTATTTGATCGTTCCAATGAGCCCGCAGCGTTGTGCGGCATGCTCGAAGATGTGGCGGACCAGGCAGGTCGTGGTTGTTTTTCCGTTTGTGCCTGTGACGCCCACGCATTTCAAATCGCGGTCGGGATGTTCATAAAAAGCGCCGCCTATATCAGCCATGGCGGCGCGTGCGTCTGCGACGACAATGACCGGGCACGGGCTGTCGGGAACCTCTTTTTCTGCAATCACAGCGGCAGCTCCCTTTTCTGCGGCTTGGTTGATAAAGGTAGTGCCATCCGAGTTTTTTCCCGGCAGCGCAAAGAACAGGCATCCCGGTGTGGCCTCTCGCGAGTCGAAGCAAAGCGATGAAATCTCGGTCTCGGCAAGGCCGGGCGGGATTCCCGATGATTGAAGAAGTTTTCTCAGGTTCATCGGATCAGTTGCTGCGCTCCTCCGTGTTTGAAGTGCTGGCGATGGGG
The DNA here is from genome assembly GCA_046093785.1 of Spartobacteria bacterium. Taxonomy (GTDB): domain Bacteria; phylum Verrucomicrobiota; class Verrucomicrobiia; order Chthoniobacterales; family Terrimicrobiaceae; genus UBA967. The sequence goes on along the minus strand of JBJTGE010000008.1, from coordinate 2,769 downwards.
GCCGGTTGAAGCGGAATGGGCGGCATGGTGGGCGTGAGGTCGAGATGGCGCGCGGCACGCTCCGCGATGCGCGAGAAAATGGGCGCGGCCACAAGACCGCCGTAGTTCAGATTCGATGCGATCTTGGCATCGTCAACCATGACCAGCAGGACGAATTCGGGATTCTCCGCCGGCATGTATCCCACAAAGGAGACCACATACTTTCCGGCTGCGTAGCCTCCGTGGGGACTCACCTTTTGGGCGGTTCCTGTCTTGCCTGCGACTTGGAAGCCGTTGACTCTTGCAAATCCGGCCGTGCCTCCCGGTTCCGTGACTCCAACGAGGGCTTCAGACACGAAGTGGGCTGTTTTTTCCGGAACCACCTTGCGCATGACGGTTGGCTCCTTTTTCATGAGGACTTCGCCGTTTTCCTTTTCCACGGATTGAACGATTCGCGGTGCCATGAGATCGCCGCCGTTGGCGATGACGGACATTCCCATCGTGATCTGCAATGGCGTCACGGCAATCGAGTGTCCCATGGGCATGCGGGTGATGGTGAGCTTGTCCCAGCGGGCCGGTGGATGGACGAGTCCGGGGATTTCGCCCGGCAGTTCGATTCCCAGGCGCTCTCCGAAACCAAAGCGGCGGACATACTCGTAGAATTTGTCGCCGCCCATCATGAGGGCCATCTTGGCGGAGCCGATGTTCGAGGATTTCACGAGAATCTCATGGACATCCATGTGGCCGTAGCCGTGGTGGTCCTTGAGGATGCGGCCGCCGTAGGCGAAGCGTCCGTTTTCGCAAAAGATGGTGGTCTTTTCATCGACCTTGCCCTCGTTGAGCGCGCCTGCGGCCACGACGATCTTGAATGTCGATCCGGGTTCGACCATGTCGAGGATGGCCCGGTTTTTCATCTGCTCCGGCTGCGCCTTGCCCGGCTCGTTCGGGTTGAAGCAGGGGCGGCAGGCCATGGCAAGAATGGCTCCTGTTTTTGGATCAACAAGGACGGCGTTGGCGGTCTCGGGCTTGAGACCCTTGTAGGCGGCATCGAGTTCCTCCTCCACGATGGATTGCAGGCCCATGTCGATGGTGAGGCGGACATTTTTACCGTGCTGCGAATCCTCCTCGATTCCACGGTAAAGGACGATCTCGCGCCCCATGCGGTCACGCTCGATGAATCGATAGCCGTCCTTGCCGGCGAGTTGGCTGTCCATCGAGAGTTCGATGCCTTGCACGCCTTTTCCCTCATGGTTCAAAAAACCAAGGATGTGGCCGAGAACCTCGCCGTTGGGATAGATGCGGATGGCATCCTGCTCCGAGTAAATGCCGCGCAGATGTTGTTTCTGCATGTCGCTTATCAAGGCCAAGGCCGTCTCCTCGGGAACCTCCCGCTTCAAGACGATGTATTTTTTTCCGGTGGAGAATTTTTCAAGAACCTCTTTCTCATCGAGGTTCAGATGGCTGGCAACGAGTGCGGCGAGGGACTCGGGTTTTTTCAGGCGCGAGGCATCGGCGAAGATCGTCCGCACCGGAAGGTTTGTGGCAAGAATCTCGCCGTTGCGGTCGAGGATCATTCCCCGTTTGGCATGGATGACTTGCCGGATGTTGTGCTTCTGGGCCGCCAGACGCGAATACTCGTCATGCTTGGCGACATGGAGATGGATCAGTCGGGCCGAGAAGACTGTGAAGATACTGGCGGCGATGCCACAGGCTATTCCAATGCGTGTGTTCGCCGTGAACTTCATTGCCGGCGCGGTTCGTTGAAGGCTGTGCGAAGGGTTCCGACCTCGGTGGCTTGCACGGGAGGCGTGAGACGCGCGATTTTGTCGCCCGTGATATTGACCACGGCGATGTAGCCGGATTTCACCCGCGCCTGAAGCGCCGGGCGGGAGGTGAGTTCGGTGACCTTGGCAAGCAGGACATCATTCTCGGCACGGACCTGCTGGATTTTGCGCTCGGTCTGCCTGATCTGCTCGCCGATGGCAAATTGGCTGTGCTTGACGTAAACGAAACCAAGTCCCACGGCGAGCAGGATGGTCACGACGATTGAGACGCAGAGAATCTTTCCGATTTGTATCGGATTGGAATTAACGGGTGTCGTCAGTTCAGTGTTCATGGTTGGACTCCTATATTTTTTCGACAACGCGCAGCTTGGCGCTGCGTGATCTTGGGTTTCGCTGCATTTCCCGCTCGCTCGGTGTGATCGGGTGAGGGGTGAGAAGTTTGAAAAGGCGGTCTGGATTCCGGCGTGGCTTCGGCCACTCGGGGCGGTCGATCCACTCGCGGCTGTGCTCGCGGAAGAAGACCTTCACGATGCGATCCTCGAGTGAGTGGAATGTGATGATTGCAAGGCGGGCGCCGGGTGCGAGGCGGTCCGGCAGCGCCTGGAGCGCGTGGCGAAGCGCGTCGAGTTCGTCGTTCACATGAATGCGCAGGGCTTGAAAAATCTTGGTCGCCGGATGCTTGGCTCCCCGGCGGGGCGAAACGCTTTCCACCGCCTTGACGAGATCGAGCGTCGTCTGGAAGGGGTGCGTTTCTCGGACCTCGACGATTTTCGCTGCGATGCGCCGCGCATTTTGCTCCTCGCCGTATTGTTGAAAAATCCTTGTGAGTTCCGCTGCCGGCAATGTGTTCACAACATCGGCTGCCGATTGCGCCGCGCGGGGACTCATGCGCATGTCGAGCTGTCCCTCGCGCATGAGCTAGAATCCGCGCTCCCCTTCATCGAGTGGGTGTGATGAGACGCCGATATCCAGACGCGCGCCATTCAAAAGTCGTTCCTCACCGATG
>JBJTGE010000007.1:0-18776 GCA_046093785.1 Spartobacteria bacterium | reverse complement strand
GCTCGTGCAGGTGGGCGGCGCGCCCGGCGAGGACGGGCTCGAGAAACTGCCCAGTGAGCGATTCAGGGATGGTTGCGACCTGCTCGGGAGTTCCTGCGGCGACGATTTGGCCGCCTTCATCTCCGCCTTCGGGGCCGAGATCGATGACCCAGTCCGCGCATTTGATGACCTCCAGGTTGTGTTCGATGACGATGACGCTGTTTCCCTCCTCCACGAGGCGGTGGAAGACTTTGATGAGGAGGGCGACATCGTCGAAGTGCAGCCCGGTCGTTGGCTCGTCGAAAATGAGGAGCGCCTTCTCGCGGGATTGGCGGATGAGGTGGTGGACGAGCTTGAGGCGCTGGGATTCGCCGCCGGAGAGGGCATTGACCGGTTGGCCGAGGCGCAGGTAATCGAGGCCCACCTCGCCGAGGAGTTCCAGCGGAGTGATGATTTTTTTCTGGGGATCGAGAGGTTTGAAAAACGCGATGGCCTCGGCGGCGGTCATCTCCAGGACCTCGTGGATGGATTTTCCGCCGACTTGGATTTTCAACAATGGAGCGCGGAAGCGGGTGCCATCACACTCCGGGCAGCGCAGGAAGAGGTCGCTGAGGAATTGCATTTCGACCTTCTCGAAGCCGAGTCCGCTGCAGCGGTCGCAGCGGCCGTTGCCGGAGTTGAAGGAAAAGCTGGATGCGGTGAAACCGCCGGCTTCCGCAGCCGGGGTGTCGGCGAAGAGTTCGCGGATGTGCTCGTAAACGCCGAGATACACGGCCGGGGTCGAGCGGGGCGTCTTGGCCAAGGGCGATTGGTCCACCATCACGACCTCATCCACTTCTTCGTCACCGCTGATCGATTTCACAAAACCTGCCGCTTCATCCTCGGCGGGATCTTCGCCGATGAGTTGGCGATGCAGGACATCGCGCACGAGCGAGGTTTTTCCCGAGCCGGAAACACCCGTGACGGCGCAGAGCACGCCGAGCGGGAACTTCGCGGTGAGGTTCTGGATATTGTGGTGGGTAACGCCTTTGAGAGTGATTTGGCCTTTGGCTTTGCGGCGTTTTTTGGGAACGGGGATGGATTTTTTGCCTTGGAGATAATCGGCTGTGAGGGAGTTTTTCGCCGATGCAAAATTCTCCGCCGGGCCGCAGTAGAGGAGTTCTCCGCCGGAAATGCCACGGCCGGGGCCGATATCCACCAACTCGTCGGCGGCACGGATCACGGCCTCTTCGTGTTCGACCACGAGGAGCGTGTTACCTTTGTCGCGAAGGCCTTGCATGACCTCGATCAGGCGGGATGTGTCGCGCGGATGGAGGCCAACGCTGGGCTCGTCGAGGACGAAAAGGGTATTGACGAGGGAGGCGCCGAGGCAGGTCGTGAGATTGACGCGTTGGATTTCCCCGCCCGAGAGCGAGCGGGTGGGGCGGTCGAGCGTCAGGTAGCCCAGGCCGATCTTGCAGAGGTAGTTGATGCGGGAAACGACCTGCTGGTGGACGAGGCGCGCGCTGGTATCCGAGGCGGGCAGTTCGAACGACTCCAGGATCGGCGCGAGGCGTTTGAGTGGAACGGCGGCGACATCCGCAATCGTCAGGCCCGGTGGATCGATGCGGAAATTCAGCGTATCCGGTTGGAAGCGGCCGCCATGGCATTTCGGGCAGGGTTGGTAGCTGCGGTAACGCGAGAGCAACACCCGCACATGCATTTTATAAACTTTGCTTTCAAGCCATTGAAAATAGCCATCGACTCCATACCACGCACCTGTGTCCCAAGCTTCGCGTGATGGCACATCCGGATCGCCATGAATGACAAAATCCTGATCGGCTTTGGAGAGCCGCTCGAACGAACGCACGGTATCGATGCCGCGTTTGCGGCAGTGGCGGATGAGATCATCCTGACACTCGGCGGATTGCCCGCTCTGGAAGGGGCGGATGACGCCCTCGGAGATGGAAAGAGACCGGTCCGGGATGACGCGCTGCATGTCGATGCCGATGATGCGTCCGAAACCTTTACACTCGGGACAGGCCCCCAGCGGGGAGTTGAAAGAAAAAAGACCCGGCGAGGGCGGGCGGATGTCGGTATCACACGCCGAGCAATGCCATCCCGCTGTGTGGGAATGCGATGCTCCGGAGTCGGTGTCGATGACGGTCAATCGGTCATTGCCGAGGCGCAGCGAGTTTTCGATAGCCTCGGAGAGGCGGGCGTGGGTGGCATTTTCCAGTTCGATGCGGTCTTGGATGACCTGCACGCTTGCGGGGAGTTTGCGGAGATCGGGGGTCTCGTCGGTGCGGTGGATTTTGCCTTTGATCCAGATGCGCAGGTAGCCCTGCTGGGCGAGAAAATCGAAAAAGTCTTTTGGGGCGGTGTTTTCGGGAACTTTGACGCTGAAGGCCAAAAAAACCGTCTTGCCTTGGAAGTCGGCAAGAATCTGGCGGAGAATGGACTGGGGAGTCCCCTGAACCACTTCCCGCGCGCACTTGGGGCAGAAGCCCTTGGCGATGCGCGGGAAGAGGAGTTTCAGGTAATCGTTGATTTCCGTGATCGTGCCAACGGTCGACCGCGTGGTGCGGACATTGTTGGCCTGCTCGATCGCGATGGCGGGCGGAATTCCTTCAATGTTATCGGCCAGCGGCTTATCCATCCGCTCGAGGAACTGGCGCGTGTAGGGACTGAATGTCTCCACATAGCGCCTTTGTCCCTCGGCATAGATGGTGTCGAAGGCGAGGCTTGACTTGCCGCTTCCGCTGGGGCCGGTGACGACGATGAGTCTGCCCAGAGGCAGTTCGAGGTCAACCCCTTGAAGGTTGTTTTGTTTGGCTCCGCGGAGCCGGATGAATTCCACCCGTGGAAATCTACTGGATTCTTAGGCGGCTTGGTTTCCGCGAAGTTCTTCGGTGCGGAGAAGCACGCGCTGGCGCATAATTTTTCCGGACTTGAACTTAACGGTGGCGCGCGCAGGGATCACCACATCATGCTCAGGCTTGTTCGGGTTGCGGCCCACGCGGGATTTGGTGAGACGAACTTCGAAAACGCCGAAGTTGCGGAGCTCGACATCGCGGCCTGTGGACAGGGCATCAGTGATACCATCCAATGTGAGTTGGATGACACTGAATACTTCTTGTTGGGTGAGTCCTGTTTTTTTGCTGATCTGCATTACCAGATCTCTTTTGGTGAGGTTGGCCATATTGGTAGTGTGTAGGTTGAGGGGCGAAGATTAGCGGGTTACGACGGCAATGCAACCATTTTATTTAAACATTTCCGCCTGATTTGTGTTTGCGTGGAAATGCTTAGGGGAGCGGCTGAGGAGCCACCGTTCCATCGATGCTCACGGTCGCGCGCGAACCGACCGGGGCGGTGACGGGTTCATCGCTCTGGATTGTGGCAATGCCTTGCGGGGTGAGATTTTTAACCACTCCGCCGCGAGCTTTTGCGGAGTCGCCTGCGACGCTGATGACGACCCGTTGGCCTTCTTGGATTCTGGATTCCGGGTTGAACGAAGCGGTGAGGATCGAGGGCGTTCCCGTGGAGATCAGCCAGGCCACGCTGGCGAACGCGTGGTTTCGGGAGTAGTTCCAGACAGTTGCAAGGAAAGCCACGATGCACAGGGCGAGGAGGGCGAGTGCGACGAGGCGGCCGTTTGAGCGTCCGGTTTTGGCGGGAGCGTTCATGAGTTCAGCGCCATCTCAAAATCACGGAGGCAGGTGCGGATGCCGCGCTCGTCGCGGAGGAGGGATGTCCCCACGAGTGCGGCCTGAAAATTTGACGCAACGGAGGAAAGAGTTTGCGGGGAAATGCCACTCTCTGCAACGCGGATGGCGGATGCGGGGAGTTTCTCCACGAGGTCGAAAACTCCGAGGTCGAGGCTGAAGTCGGTGGCGGAGGATTGGCCTGCGGCAACGAATCCCGTGTTCGTTTTGAATTTGCGGCTGTTGATTCCGATGACGCGGGCTTTTGCAGGCAGAGTGGCGATTTCCTCCGGGGTGTGGATTTCAAAGAGGGCCTCCATGCCGAGTTCAAGGGCGAGTTGGTGGAGGCGGTGCATGGTCGCGGCGTCGAGCACATTCGCCATGAGCAGAATTGCATCCGCTCCGAACGCGCGAGCCTCGTAGACTTGATAATCGTCGACAAAAAAATCCTTTCGCAAGACAGGGTGGGGGACCTGGTGGCGAATTTCCGCGAGGCGGTAGATGTCCATGCCGAAGTGCGTTTGGTTCGTGAGGACGGAGACCGCCTTCACAATCGGGGACGCCGCGTAGGCTGCTGCGGCGTCGCGGACATTTTCAGCGCGCATCGGCCCAACGCTGGGAGAGCGTTCCTTGATCTCGGCGATGAGTCCGAAGCCTGAGGAGAGGGCTGCCACAAAATCCCGGACGGGCGGGGCATCCGCGAGGCGGGCTTGGAGTTCGGTCAGAGGTGTCGAATTTTTGGCTTCGGCGACCTCGCGGTGCACATCCTCGAGAATGGTGTCGAGAATCGTTTTCAAGGCTGGGGCTTGGGATAGCTGCCGAGAATTTTCACCGTGCGGCAATTTTTGGTGAGTTCGCCAAGGAGGCCGGATTTTTCCAAATCCTGAAGGTGGCCGTCTGTCTGGACGAAGAAAAAGGTGTCGTCGTTGTCTTTGAGCGAGGGGCGGCTGGCGAAGTGGGCGAGGTTCACCTGCAACTGCCGGAAGGGTTCCAGCGCGGAGACCAGCGCGCCGGGTTTGTCTTCGATGCGAAGCATGATGAGTGTCTGGTCGTGCCCGGTGGGCGCGTTGATGTGGCGGCCGAGAATGATGTGGCGCATTCCAGTCGGTGCGCCGTGCTGGTCCGTCTCGGGAAGAATCTCCGCACAGATCGAAAGGTCGGTCGCAGCGAGTTCGTCGAGTGTGGCATTGATAAATCCATGCACGGGATCTTCGAGTGGAACCACGCCGCAGTCGGCCGCGTTGGCGCTGACTTGCTTGAGAACCTCTGCGATCGAAGCAGCCGCTGTGTAGCGCACGCTGGAACCGAATTTGGAGATTGAAACCTGATGCGTCGCACTGCCGGATGGACCCAGACACGCGATGACGATGTCTTTTTCCAAAGCGAGCGAAGCCGACATGATCTCGCGGTAGATGGCGCGGATGGATTCCGGGCGGAGCGGGCCGTTGCTGCGCTCGACGAGGCTGCGCAGGAGCTTCATCTCACGGTCCGGCGAATAAATGGGAAGCGAGGCGCGGTTTTTGATCACGCCGATTTCCTTCGCCAGAGTGGCCCGCTCGTTGAGTAGGCGCAGCAAATCCGTATCGAGGGCGTCGATGCGCTGGCGAAGTTCTCCGAGGTCGCTCATGGCTGGGATTCTCCCTCGGCGACGGGCTCTTCGGGAGCCGACTCAGGATCTGTCGGTTCCTCGGATGGCACTTCGCTTGCGGGTTCCTTTGGCTCCCCGGCTGGACTTTCGCTTGCAGGTTCGTCGGGGCTTTTTTCTTCCACCGCAGGCTGGGCTGGATCGGGAGTCTCCTCGGCGGGAGCCGCCTTGGGCAGCGCGACGCGGCGGAGTTCGGAGGCGTTGGGAAGATCATCGAGATTTTTCAATCCGAAGTGATCCATGAAAAACTGGGTCGTCTCGTAAAGGAGCGGGCGGCCGGCGATATCGGAGCGACCGGCAATGCGCACGAGGTTCCGGTCAAGAAGGGTCTGCAGCACGCCATCCACCGCCACGCCGCGCACGGCTTCCATATCGGCGCGCGTGATCGGTTGCCGGTAGGCAATGATGGCGAGCGTTTCCATCGCCGGGGCGCTGAGTCGGGCCTGGCGGTTCTCCGGAAAAAGTTGGCGCAACCACGGGGCGAAGGTGGCCCGTGTCACGAGTTGCCATCCCGCCGCGCTTTCACGCACCTCGAAAGAGCGGCCGGTCTCCTCGTATTCTTGCTCGAGCTTTTGAATCGCCTCCTGGATTTGGGCGGGCTTGATTTTGGCGAACGCCGTGAGATCGGGATTCTCTTTTCCGGCTTCGGCAGCGCCTTTGAGCACGGAGGCGAGTTCCTTTGCGGAGACAGGTTTTTGCGAGGCAAAAAGGACCGCCTCAATGATGCGGTGCAGTGGGAATAAGGGTTCGGGGCTTGGGGATTCGTCACTCATACAAAAGCGGGTTGGGCATTGCTCACGCGGTCGATCCAGATTTCGCCGCATACGGCCTCTTGGCGGACGCGGAGTTGTTTCAGGCGGATGAGTTCCAGCATGGCGAGGAAGGTTACCACGATCTCCGTGCGGCTGGCGGCATCGGCAAAGAGTTCCTCGAAGCGCAGGGGAATGCCCTCTTGGGTGATGCGCAGGACATGCTCGATCTTGTCGGAGACGGTGAAATTTTCCGCGAAAATCTCGCGAAGGTCTTCGGGTTTTTTCTCGATCCTTTTGAGGATTTTTTGAAAGGCGTGGATCAGGTCGAAAATACCGACCTCCTCCACCAGGAGATTCTCGGCTGGGGCCAGATCAGGCGTCACTGGCACGCGGGCGAAAAGGTTCAGTTGGGCCGTCTCGTTGTCGCGCAGCAAGGCCGCCGCCTCCTTGAATTTTTTATACTCGATCAGCTGCCGGATGAGTTCGAAGCGGGGGTCGTCCTCTTCGGCGTCCTCCTCCGCCATCTGTTGGTCAACGGGGAGGAGAGTCCGGCTTTTGATGTAGAGGAGGTTCGCCGCCATGACGATGAACTCGCCGGCCAGCTCGATGTTCAGAACCTGAAAGGCCTCGATGTAGGCCATGTATTGCTTGGTGATCCGCTCGATCGAAATGTCGTAGATGTCCACCTCATCGCGTTTGATGAGATAGAGCAACAGATCGAGCGGACCCTCGAATACATCAAGTTTGACCTTGTAGTCCTCCACGGGACATCAAGGGCGCTTGTAGCCGCGTTTTTCCGCTTCGCGTTTTTGTTGGATGCGGTGCTTGTCGTGCTCTTTTTTCTTGGTTTTGAGCTTGCTGATCTGGCGAGAGAGTTTGTCCACGACCTTGTCGATGGCCACATAGAGATCGGCCTCCGCGTCCTCGGCATGGATGTCAGGCCCGCTGAGTGCGAGGTGGACCTTCACGATGTAGGGCTTTTTGCGGTCGTGGTTGTGAAGAAGAACGATGTGCGCGGCGAGGATCGTTTCACCGTGGCCTTCGAGGTGGCTGACTTTTTCCGCCACAAATTCATGAATGGCGCCGGTGAGGGTGATGTTTCGCGGAGTGATGTGAATTTGCATGGCCCACACTTTGCGGTTGGGAGCGGCTTCATTCCAGCAAAAATCCGCGTGGCGCTGGATTTTGCTCGGCTACATTTCGACGAGTTCGAGAATTTTCGAATAGCTTGCTTCCGTGTTCGCGCCTGGCTGCGCGGGGTCGATCATGTCGTGCGGGATGCCGAGGGACTCGGGGAATTCGTAGGTGATGACCCTGCCGCCTTGGCGGGTTTCAAGGCGCGCGGCGATTTCTTTTGTGAGCTGGTTGTTGGCTCCCCGGTCGGCGGCTGTGGTTAGAAAAATCAGCCTTTTGGCGAGCAGAGGTCGCGTGTCGAGGTTCGCGCGGACATCCCGCGAAAGTTGGATCGTGTCGGCCATACAGTGGGTGCCGAAGCGGGGATAGGCGTAGATGGGACCCGGAAGGTTTTCTTTTTTCGAGGCATCCCACCATTGGTAGAAATTCGGCAATCTCGAGAGGGTCGCCGCAGCGGCATCGAGCATGGATGGCTGGACTCCATACATTCCGAAAAACGGGGCGATGAGCATGACATCGTGGACGCCTTCCCGGTTTTGAGCCATCCAACCCGCCGCCACGGCGCTTCCCGAGAGGCCGATGAGTGTGATCCTGTCGCCGAGTCCGCTGGCGATATCGAGTCCGGTCGCGGCCTGGTCGATCAGATCCTGTGCGGTTTGGTGGCCTTGATCCTTGTTGAGCCGGTCCGCATAGCCTGCAAGCCGTGCCCGGGGCAGCACCACATTCGCACTCTTGGCGTGGAGAATTTTGGCAAGCGGCACAAATTGTTCCGGGCAGTTCGTGAGACCGTGCAAAAGGACGAAGACGCGCGCGGTCTTTTGTCCGTGGTGCAGGAGGCGACTGGTGCCTTCCGGGCGCAAAGGCAGCGTCGATTCGGCCTGGCGGAGTGTCTCGAATTTTGCCAAGGCCTCGTCAAACGACGCCGCCGGGCGGGGCGTCGATTGAAACGCGGGAATTTGGGACAGGGCCATGATGGTTAAAAGAACGACCGGAAAAGCAAGCAGGGCGAATTTTTTCATCAACGGAATTTTGGCGCCCAGGTCGGCCGGACTTTTGCCGCCACCAAAAAGGCAACGCCTATGACCACCAGAAAGAGCGACAGGAACTGGCCGCGTGTGAGCATGAGCGTGAGCGGGGCATCGGGTTCGCGGAAGAATTCGCCCGCGATCCGCAACAGCGCGTAGGCGATGAAAAACACGCCCGTCAGGATGCCGTCAGGCAGGCGAAAGCGCGTTCTCATGATCCAAAGAATGGCAAACAGCACCGCGCCTTCGAGAAAGGCCTCGTAAATCTGCGAGGGATGTCGCGGCGTGAGGACTTTTCCTAGCAACTCGTGCAACGCAGGCGACGATCCCTCATTTTCCACGATGGCGGTGATGTTGCTAAAGGAGGCGTCGATTTGCGAAGCCTCCAGGAGGACTTCGCGAGCCGTCTCCGGCGGTGCATCGTAGAGTTCCTTTGGAAATTGAACCGCCCAAGGCACCGATGTCGCCCGCCCGTAGAGTTCGCCATTGATGAAATTCGCACACCGCCCAAGGAAAAGGCCGACCGGAGCTGCCACGACCGTGTTGTCCCCGATGTTCAGCCACGGGATTTTTTTTCGCCGCGAGTAAATCCAAGTGAAAACCACAATACCCAGAATGCCCCCGTGGCTCGACATGCCGCCGTCCCAGAATTTGAAAAACACGAGCGGATTGGCGATGAAGTTTTGCCAGTCGTAAAAAAGCATATACCCGAGCCGCCCACCCAGAATGACTCCGAAAAGCGCTGTGCCAGTGATGAAGTCGCCGATATCCCGCGCTGGAATGTCGCTGTATCCCCTTCGTGCAAGATGAAGGCAGAGGCCATACGCGGAGGCAAAAGCCAGCACATAGGCCAAGCCATACCAGCGAAGGCCAAACCCCTCGCTGAATTGAATCAAAAACGGACTGAGATCGTGAATGTAGTAGGCAAGCACAGGTATCTTTCTTCGCCGTTCGGCCTCTTTGAGGCAAGCGCCCGAGACGGTCATGCTCCCTTGAGACGCCGCTTCGCGGCTGAAGAATGGGACGCCGACGGTGCGGCATACCTACCAATTTTCACGAAGCGCGGGGTTGTAGCGGCTGTCTATGACTGCCGAAATAGAGGGCCCTCCGGCGCTCACAGAGACGCCGCCACAGCAAGAAATCGTTTCATCACTCGCGCTCAAATGAGAACGCATACACCGTCGTGTGGTCGTAGCGATCTTCGGGGCGGAGGATGATGTCGCCGAGTGCGGGGGTGTGGACGGCGCCGGGGCAGCCTTGGCATTCGAGGCAGAGGCCGGCGTGTTTGATGTAGGGGATGCCGGATTTTCCGAGGAGGGTTCCGTCGAGGATCGCGGCGCTGTAGAGTTGCACGGTGTCCTGCGTGGTGAGGGTGGTCATGGTGAGACCATTGGCGGGATGCCTTAAAACAGCAGTTCGCGCGAGTTCGCCTTTGTTGGAACGCCGGATGAAATGGTTGTCGCCATGGTTGTTGAAAAGCACGGGAATCGCGTCTCCCAGGCGGCGGGGTTGGTTGAAATCATTAACTCCTTGGGTCACTGGAGATCGATGGCCGAGCAGCGTCATCGACGCGTCGGTGGCTGCGATTTCATCCGAGAAAATTTGCAGCGTGTGCTCAAAAATGTCGCCGCTGCCTTCGCCCACGAGGTTGAAATACGAGTGGTTCGTGAGGCTCAGTGGCGTGGCCTGATCGGTCTCTGCCTCGTAGCGGATGACGAGTTCGTTTTTTTGTGTGACCGCATAAGTCACCATCACTCGCACATTGCCGGGGTAGCCTTCTTCACCATCCGGGCTCAGATAACTCAGGCGCAGGCTGGCTTCTTCAGCATTTGCCGCAGCCTCGGCTTGCCAGAGTTGCTTGTCGAATCCCTTGAGGCCGCCGTGGAGGTGGTTCGGGGCGTCATTCGCGGCGAGCGGGTATTCGCGGCCGTCCAGTTCGAATTTCGCCCCGCTGATGCGCCCTGCGACACGGCCAACGAGCGTGCCAAAAAACGGATGCGGGCCGAGATAGTCTTCGAGTTTGTTGAATCCCAGCACGACATCCGCCACGGAATGGTCGGGCCGTGTGACGCGAATCGCAGTGACGATGCCGCCGAAGTTCGTGATGTCGCAAGCGAGCCCGCGTCCATTCGAGAGGGTGAACAAATCGGCCTGACGTCCATCGGGTAGATTGCCAAAGGGGCGGTGGGCTATGGTGCAGGAGGACATAATGGAGGCGGAGGATTACGGAATGACCAGAATTTCAAAATTAACGAAAAAGGTCGCCGATTTCTTCGGCGACCTTTTGGTGTATTTTTTCAGACCAGCCACTGTGGGGCTTATTTTTTGGCTGGGAGCGCGGAGGCTTTCCAGGCTTTTTCGATGAGTCCTTTGAGCACGATGGCCTCCTCCCAGCTATTGGGCAGGCTGTGGAGGTTATAGCCGCCAACGATGGGACCCATTTCGGGAACGACGAAGAGTTCGCGTCCGTCCTGTTTTCCTTGGCGCCAGACGCGGAATAGGGCCTCGGCGAAAGGAACCCAATCCTTGATCTCCGGCGTGAGCTTGCCTTTTCCGTCCGTGACGGGGATTTGGCAATGGTGGCCGTTGAAAGGGCGGAGGTGCATTTGCTCGACGCGCTGGATGAGTTTGGGTTGAACCAGCAAACGCGAGGCGTAGTTGCCGGGATGCAGGTGCTTGACCACTGAGACATGCGAGTAATCCAGCGTCATGGGCAGGAGTTTCCCGGTCTCTTTGCGGTAGGCGTCCGCAAGGGCGTAGGCTTTTTCAGGAGTCTCGGTGCAGGTGTCGCGATGGATTTCCACTGCGGGTTCGCAGCCGATTTTTTCGCCATCCTTCATGAGTTGCAGCGTGAGCTTGAGGGCCTCGGGCGTGAGGGTGTCCTCATCGGCCAACTGCACATTGATGTAGTGCGCGCCGTTGTCGGCGTTGTCCTTGAGAAGTTTGTGGAATTCCTTTGGGTTGCCCGAGGAGACATAGCCAATGATGACGAGGCCGTATTTATCGGCCAGTTTTTTGAGTTCGGGCGTAGCGGCCGTGGCAAAACCATGGAATCCGGCCTCCTTGATGGCGCGGACTTTTCTTTCCAAGGACCATTCGCTTTTGGCGCTTGGGTATTGGACGAGCGACCACATGGCCGCGATCATCCGAAGTTTGGGCGGGTTTTCTTTTTTCACTTGTTTTTGCCCCGGTTGGGGAAAGTGAGTTCGGCGATGCCGGACTTGTCGAGGTCGCCGAAACCTTCAGCCACCATGCGATCGTATTGTTTCTTGGTGGCCTCGGCGAGGGGGAGGTTGAGGCCCTTCTCATGGGCGAGGGAGAGGGCGATGCCGCTGTCCTTCGCTGCGTGGGCGCCTGAGAAAAAGCAGGAGTGATCGCGGTTTTGCATATCCTCGCCGTCGGTTTTGAGAACCTGCGAGTTTGCTCCGGTCTGGGAAAAAACCTCGCGCAGCATCGTGAGATCCAGCCCGAGGGATGCTCCGAGCCCGAGTCCTTCGGCGAGTCCGGCGGTGTTGATATTCATCACCATGTTGACAAGCGCCTTCACTTGCGCGGCCTTGCCGGTGGCGCCGATGTGGCGCAGGGAAATGCTCAGGTCTTTGAGGACTGGTTCGGCGCGCTGGAAGGCCGCATCCGTGCCTCCAGTCATGAGATAGAGTGTTCCCTCGCGGGCTTGGGTGATGCTTGATGCCATGCAGGCTTCGAGGGACTCGGCGCCGGCCTTGTGTGCGAGGGCCTCGACGTCGAGGTGAACCTGCGGCGAGACGGTGGCGCAGTTGATGAAAAGTTTGCCCTTGGCACCAACGAGCAGGCTGTCGCCTTGTTCGGCGAAAATCGCGCGCATGGCCTTGTCGTCGGTCACGACAGTAACGATCACGCTGGCGAGTTCATTGACGCGGGCCAGAGTTTTGGCGGCCTCGGCACCGATCTCGGCACCCAACTCCACAGCGAGCGGAGCGTGGTTGTCGAACACGGCGGTGACATTGTATCCTTGGTCTTTGAGTCGGCGGGCCATGTTGGCGCCCATGCGACCGACTCCTACGAATGCGATGGTTTCTTTCATAAATTTTTAAGCGGCGAAAAAGGGATTGGATTGTTTTTGTTCCCCGACGGTGGTGAGGGGACCGTGGCCGGAGCAAACGATTGTCGCGTCGGGGAGGGTGAGAACCTGCTCACGATTGTTGCGCAGGGCGTCGGCGTAGGAAACCATTCCTCCGCCCATCGAGCCTGCGAACATCGAGTCTCCGACGATTGCGACAGGTTTTGCGAGGCCTTGGATGAAATAAGTCACGCCACCCGCCGCGTGTCCGCTTGTGAGGCGTGTTTCAACGGAGAGGCTGCCAATTTGAAAACTGCGGCCTGCGTAACACGACTCCGCTCCGGCGATCGGTTCCTTTTCGCAAACCCAAGCCTGCGCGCCTGTCTTTTCGATCAGGCGATCCAAGTCAAAAACATGGTCGGTGTGGATGTGCGTGATGAAAATTTGTTTCACCTGAAGCCCGTGACCCGCCGCAAAATCCAGCATTGGTTGGCCATCCGCGCCGGTGTCAAAAAATGCCGCCTCTTTCGTCGAGGGATCCCAGACGAGGAAGGAATTCACGGTCATGTCCTCGAAGACGGAATTGAAGTGCGCGAGGCCCTCGATGTCCTCCACAGGCGCCGCTGCGTAGCGGCCTTGGGCCAGTGCCAAAAGCGAATTGGCTCCCAGACCGAGTGCGGAAGCCACTTTGCGGAGGGCAGCCTCATTCAATGTGCCGGATTTGAGGTTTTCGATCTCTGAAACCGTCGCCCCCGACTTCGCCGAGAGCGCCTCGTCGGTGAGGGATTGCCCGCGCTGGGCTTTTCCAATGATGTCACTAAAGCTGTCTTCCAATGGTATGCTGATCGGCATGATTTTTTGTCTTTCTGAGGCTGACATTCCTATCAGCCGGGGTGTTTTTGTAAACTTCCAAGCAGGTTTCTGATAGCTGCATCTTGTGAAATGCCAATTCCCGAGATTGAGGTGCGATGTGTTTCCGATTCTCAGCGTTCTACGATGAATTCCGCGCGGTGAACTTTAACTTCAGCGAGTCATAGCCGACCTCGCGATGCATCAAGCCTTCGGGCTCCAAGTGGGGCGTGGAGGACAGAATTTCGATGCTGTCGATGCGCTGGCTGCATTGAAGCAAAAGTGTCCGCAACAAGAGGCGGGCGTGGGGAGCCCCGATGCAGAGGTGAATGCCTGCTCCGAAAGCCACATGGGGATTGGGTTTGCGGTCGAGGCGGACTTCGTCGGGTTCCGGAAATGCCTTTTCGTCGCGGTTTGCGGAAGCCCAGCACAAGGATACCCGCTCGTCGGCCTCAACGGTTTTTCCAAGCACCTCGGTCCTTGCGGGGCAGACGCGGCCGAGGTGTGTGAGCGGCGATACCATTCGGAAAAATTCCTCCGCCGCATTGACGACCCGCTTTGGTTCCTCGCGCAGGAAAGCCAAGGCCGCAGGGTTGCCGGCGAAATAAGCCAGCGCGGATGTGCAAGTGTGGATGACAGTGTCGCGGCCGCCCGAGAAAGTCAGAATGGCATAACCCATCATCTCATCCCGTGTGAGCGGCCTGCCGCGAAATCGCGCTTTGTGCAGCACGCCGAACAGGTCGTCACCAGGATTGTCGGCAGAGCGATCCAGCATCTTTTGGAGATAGGCTTCCAAGGCGGATCCCTTGTGCTCGCCCTCCTTGCCGCCAAGGAAAACATTGAGGTCCCACCCCACCCAGGTATCCACCTCCTTTTCGTCCACATTGAGAAGAAGAGCCAGAGCCCCACATTGATACGGGATGGCAAGATCATACACCGCATCGATGGATTCGCGCTTCAGCGCCTCGGTGAGCAATTTCTCGAACAACGCCTCCACACGCGCGACCATGCAGGGGTCTTTGACCCTTCGAAAAATCGGCTCCAAAATATCGCGATACTCCTCATGCTCCGGCGGATCGACCTCCAAGGGAATCTGTCGCATCGTTCGGAGGTTCTCCTCCGAGGGGATCGGCACGCGGAAGGGGTAGTTGGAGCTGAATGTGCGCCAGTCCTTGGCGCAGTTGCGCACATCCTCGTGCCGAAGGATCATTCGCACTTTTTCGCCGTCAAATTCACGGACTATTGTGCCTTCGGCGTTCCTCGCTTCACGAAAAGGGTCTGAATGGGGTTGCATGCGCCGCTTTTAAGGCTTGCACGCAATTTTCCACAATGGCTATTACGCGATTCAAAAATAGACATTTTGCGCACTATAAAAAAAGTCCCCAAAAACGCTCCGCGACGCGTCGCCATGCTCATGGGCTGGTATAACCATGCCACGCACAGCGGCATTGCCCGTTACGCGCGCGATGCGGGGTGGATTCTCGACAGCCACTCGGTGCATATCGGCCATCATCCTTCGCTGGATTTCGCCGATGGACTGATATGCTCTCTCTATGGACAACCGGAACTGACCGCCCTCGTTCGCAAACTCGACAAACCGGTCGTCGACCTGCAGTGGCAGGCCAAATCGCTGAATCTGCCGCGTGTTCTTTCCGATAATGTTGCCGCTGGTGAACTGGCCGCCCGGCATTTGTTGGAGCGGGGATTCAAGGAGTTTGTTTTTGCCGCCCCCGATGTTCGCGGGCACTTTGCCAGTCGTGAGCGATACGAGGGATTCCGCTCCACTCTTGCCGCTGCCGGTCACCGTGCGACGGTTTTGGACGGCAGGAAGGCTGTCGCGGCGCGCCAGGCCAAATCTATTTACAAATGCGCCGAATGGGTTTCCCGAAGCCTGCAGACGATTCGAAAACCTTTTGCCGTTTTTTGCACGAATGATGATTTCGCTGTTGAAATTCTCGATGCCTGCGCCATGGCCGCGATCTTGGTTCCTGAAGAGGCTGCCGTGGTTGGATGTGATAATGACGAATTGATCTGCCCATTCGCATCAGTTCCGCTCACCAGCGTGGACTTGAATCTCGAGGAGGTCGCCTATCAAGGTGCCAGATTGCTCGATCAATTAATGAACGGCAGGAAGCCCCCTCGTAGCCCGGTTCGCGTGCCTTGCCAGGGCGTCATCACCCGTCGCAGCAGTGACACCCTTGCGGTGGATCATCTGGGTGTGGCCAAGGCATTGCGGTTTATTTTGGATCACTATACCGACCCGCTCATCGGTGGAGGTGAAGCTGCTTCCGCCGCCGGTATGTCGAGGCGCGGCCTTGGCCTGGCCTTCCGCCGTCTTGTGGGACGCCATGTCGGCGAGGAGATCGCTCGTGTCCGGTTGGAAAAAGCCATGTCGATGCTTGCAACAGGCGACTACAAGGTGACCGATGTTGCCGCAGCTTGCGGCTATTCGGGACTCAAGCACCTGGCTCGAGCTCTCGTTCGGTCTACGGGCCAGATGCCGCGCCAATTTGTGCAAAACCATGGAAAGGCCAAGTCGTCCATCCGCTCAGTCGCCAAGTGAGCGGAAAAATTCGCACACACCGCCTCGGGGCGATTCCTAACCTCCGACGCGGTGGGTATGGCTGTAGAATGTCGCGCGGTCCTCGCGGCAGAAGCCTGCCAGAGTGATGCCCCATCGTTCGCTCATTTCCACGGCAAGCGAGGAGGGGGCGGAGATGGCGGAGAGGATAGGAATGCCGGCGCGGGCGCACTTTTGGACGATCTCGAAGGAGACGCGGCCGCTGACGGTGAGGACATCCGCCAGGGGGAGCAGGTTGTTTTCGAGAAGAAATCCGATGACTTTGTCCACCGCGTTGTGGCGGCCGATATCTTCGAAGATGCAGAGCACATCGCCGTTGGCTGTTGCCGCGCTGGCGGCGTGGCAGCCACCGGTGCCATGGAACTGGCTTTGTCTGCGGCGGGCGTTGTCATGGATGGTTTGCAGGGCTGAGGCACTGATCGATGCGGCTTTGGAGACCGGGGTGACACCCTCAAACATTTTCTCCATCGATTCCTTCCCGCAGAGTCCGCAGGAGGATGTGGAGGCCAGACGGCGGTTGGAGGGAGTCGCGGCGGAACTGGTCAGTTCGACTCTGGCGAAGGTTCCGAGAGCTGTTTCCTCCTGCTCATAATTGGCGAAGGGGGTGTCGTTAACCGCTTCGGAGTGAAGCAGGCCCCGAACAAGGAACCGCTCGGCTCCAGGCGTCTGCATCGTCATGGAAAACAGCGACCCATTCACAATGATCTGCAATGGCCGCTCGACGGTGAGGCTGTCCACCACAGGCGAGGTTTGGTCACTCTGCTGGCGGATGGCCTGGAATTTGCGGGTGTGGGAATCCAAGGTTTCAAGGTCGGCCTCGCCGCATGCGATGAGCCCGTCCTCAAGAATCCGGCAACGCAAACCGCCGCGCCCGACGAGAAAGGCATTGGCTCCGGGGGCCACGGCTTCATCCATCCAGTAGCAGGGTTTGCATTCTTCGACTCCTTCGAAGACGAGGCCCCCGAGACGGAATTGGCGACCGATGAGGCTGTTCAAATCAACGCCGGAGACGAGGACATTTCGCCGCAGGGTGGAACAATCGAGAGCGGTCAGGCTGAGCGATTCGCACATCTGCTCCACCACCTCGCGGGAGAGAAAAGTGATCTGCTGTTTCTCTCCGGGATTTTCGCCGTAGTAGCGGTCCCCCACGAGACCTTTCCCCGCATGGCATTCGGCGGACTCTAGCCGTTGCATGCCGTGATCGAGGCGGCCTTGGCCGTGACGGCCTTTGAAATCATGGCCACTGGAAATCCAAATATCGTGAAGGGTGACGCGCATCGTTCGATTCAATGGTGGGCCACACAATGGCAGCCCTCGATCCACTCGCCGTGTCCATCGGTGTAGGTTTCGCGTTTCCAAATGGGGACGCGCAGCTTGATGGCATCGATCAATTCCCGGCAGGCGGCGAAGGCTTCTTCACGATGTGCGGCGGCAGCCCCTACCCACACAGCGAGATCGCCCGGCTTCAGGTCGCCCACCGCGTGGATCGCCGCGGCGCGGACGCCGAATTTGCGGGAAACCTCGTCAACGAGGCGCAGGCCCTCTTTTTGCGCCAATTCCAAATAGGCCTCGTAATGCAGTCCCACGACCTCCCGGTCTTCGTGGTGGTTGCGCACCCGGCCCTCGAAAAAAACAAAGCCCCCGCATTCCGGCGAGGCGAGCGACTCGCGCAGGGACTGGAAATTGATGGGGTGGGATTCGATGAGAAATGCCATGGATCAACCTCCTGAAAACGGCCTCAGAAAAACCACCTTGTCACCCGTGCGAAGGGGGTGGTTGGGTTGGGCGAATTCGTCATTCACGGCGATGCGCACATGGCCCCGCAGGCCGGAAAGATTGTGGGTTTTGGCGAACTCTTGCAAAAAAGCATCCGCTGTCGGCGCGCCGGTGAGAACGGTTTCCTCGCGGCAGCCACGCTCTTCGGCGAGCGCGCCGAACCAGCCGATGTGGATTTGCTTTTCTCCCGTCGCAGTGGCGATGTCTTCGGGCGTGTTCATGTTCTCAAGAGCACGGCGGGAGGATGGTGGCAACTCGAGAAGCGTCGCGCGCTCTTCGATCAGGATGTGGCGCGGGCAGACGTGATTTCGCTCCGCGTGCCTTTGCAGAATGGCCCGCGCGCAGGGCTCGTAAATGGCGCAGAGCGGTTCGGGTAGTCCATCGTTGGCACTCGCGTAGGCGATGAAGGTGGCTCCATCCGTCCGCGCAAGGACGAGTTTGGTGAGAACCTCCGGGGTTACGAAAGGCAGGTCGCAAGCCATGACCAGCCAGGCGGCATCGGGTTCGCGCTCGAAGGCGGCAAGGATGCCAGCCAGCGGGCCGGACAATTGTGGATTGTCGCGAACGATTTCGAGATGCTCGCAACCTCCGGGACTTGGTTGTCCATCACGCAGCGAGAGATAAGTTTTTTCACAATGGCCCGATAACGACTGAACAGCGCGTTGGGCTTGATTCAAGCCATCCTGCCCCATGGTCATCGAGGCCTTGTCGCGCCCCATGCGGGTGCTCCGCCCTCCAGCCAGCAACAAACCAAAAAGTGGCGGCCTCATGCGTTGGTCTGATAGTCGCTCTTGCCGCCCTGTTTTTCGACGAGACGGACATTGCGAATTTCCATTGCATGCGAAAACACCTTGCACATGTCGTAAACAGTGAGTGCCGCCACGGTCGCTGCAGTGAGGGCCTCCATTTCAACGCCGGTTTTATAGGTCACCTTCGCCTCGGCTGTGATTTCAAGGAGTCCCTCGTTCCGCGCTTGAATGGAAATCTTGATGCCCTCGAGCGGGAGGGGATGGCAGAACGGAATGAGGTTTGAAGTATTCTTGGCCGCCATGGTGCCGGCGATGATCGCTGTGTGGAAAACAGGGCCTTTCGGAGCTTGAATCTCCCCGTCGATCAAGCGCGAGGCGACCTCGGGCGGGAGCCACATTTCAGCCAAGGCGGTTGCAGTCCGGCGGCTGAATGTCTTGGCGGAGACATCGACCATCGAGGGATTATTCGCCGCGTCCAGGTGGCTCCAATCGGCTTCTGCTTTGGTTTCGGGCGAATTCATGCAATCCATGAAAAATAGTGGGCGCTCGAGGGGGTCGCAAATC
>JBJTGE010000006.1:0-4089 GCA_046093785.1 Spartobacteria bacterium | reverse complement strand
CAAGGCCTCCGAGGTTCTCTCGGCGGCCCTCCACCTGAGGGAAACGCTCAAGACGCCGGCACGCATGGCTTTTGCTTTTGTCAGTGCGAACTACATGCCGCATATCGCCGAGTTCTGTGAAATCCTGCGCGTTGATGGGCATATTCAAGACATCGTGGGTTGCACGACCGGTGGGCGAATCGAGGGTGGGGTGGAATTCGAAGGTGGAGCGGGCTTTTCCATCATGGCCTGCCAAGGTGAATTCAGCGATCCGCTGGCCGCGGTTGGCGATGATTTTTCAACGGTCTCGGCCTCGAATGGTTGCATCCTGCTTGCCAATCCCTTTGTGTTTCCGATCGAAGAGGGGATCGCTTCCTTCAATCGCCGGAATCCCGGGGTGGTCTTGGTGGGAGGTCTTGCCAGCGGTGGCAATGCCGATGAAGTTTCGGCATTCATCAATGGCGAGCCTGTTGATGCCGTCGCCGTTTCTGTCCACGGCCTCACGGCCATTGTCCCCGCTGTCAGTCAAGGATGTCGCCCGATCGGGGAGCCTTTCACGGTGACTCGTGCCGATCACAATGTCATTTACGCCCTTGGCGGTCAGCCTGCGTATCGGGCATTGGAGCGCGCCTTTGACACGCTCAGTGACGATGAGAAATCGAATGCCAGAGGCAACCTGTTTGCCGGTCTTGCGGGTTCGGAATACATCCACGAGTTCAACTCCGGCGACTTTCTCGTGAAAAGCATCATTGGAGCGGATCCCGACTCCGGCGCTGTGGTCATAGCTGGAATCCCGCGTATCGGCCAGACACTCCAATACCAGATTCGGAACCCCAATGCCGCCATCGAGGATCTGGCGCGTGGCTACGAGCCTGCCCGCCTTGCGAAGCGGCGTGCCTATGGCGCGCTTCTCTTCGCATGTCTTGGTCGCGGGAAAAATTTCTTTGGCACAGCAAACCGGGACGCCTCCGAGCTTGTCGATGCAGTTGGAAACAAACCTGTCGCCGGCTGTTTCTGCAACGGCGAGATCGCCCCGGTTCGCGGATTGAACGCCCTCCATGGCTACACTGCCGCTGCTGCGGTGTTGGTTGAAAAAGCGCCTTGAGCCTGTAGAGTGAGCGCTCCGTGACCAAATACCTTTCCGCAGTCATCGTTGTTTTCGCTCTTGCCGGCACCGCTTTTTATCAAGGCTGGCCGCCCTTTTCCCGTTTGGAAAAAGTCGAAAATTTCCCCACTGCCAAAGCCCGCGTTGCCGACATCGCTCCCGAGTTGCCTCTGGCTGGAGAGGTGAAACCCTCGCTGCAGGTCGATGTGAAACCCGAAATCGGCGGCAAAATACGGCGCATTCATGTCAAACCGGGTGAGAGTGTGAAGAAAGGTGAC
The DNA here is from genome assembly GCA_046093785.1 of Spartobacteria bacterium. Taxonomy (GTDB): domain Bacteria; phylum Verrucomicrobiota; class Verrucomicrobiia; order Chthoniobacterales; family Terrimicrobiaceae; genus UBA967. The sequence goes on along the minus strand of JBJTGE010000006.1, from coordinate 2,727 downwards.
TTGTTGGTGACGATCGACGACACCGACCTGCTGAACGAGCGCGCTGCCGCCGAGACGGAGATCGAAGGCGCGCGTCTCACCATGGGGAAATCCAAGGGAAACTTCGACCGGGCCCGTCAACTCCACGAGCGAAAGCTGCTGAGCGAGGAGGAATTTGTAAACATATTGGCCGATTTCCAAATCGAGGAAAACGGCCTCGACAAGGCGCTGCGCCGCCGCCAGACCGTCGATGACCGCCTCTCAAAGACACGCGTTCTGGCTCCCTTCGATGGCACCGTGTTGGAAATCCCGGTCAGCGAGGGTCAGGTCGTCGTGGGCGCCGCCAGTGTGAATTCCGGCACAAATCTCATGACTTTCGCCGACCTTTCCAGCCTGCTGATCATTTTCCAGGTCAATCAACTCGACGCCCCCAAGTTGAGTTTGGGGCAAGAACTCGTCCTGAAATCCCCGGACTCCGACAAGTCCACGGCTTCAGCGAAAGTGCAATTCATCGCGCCCTTGGCGAGCGTGAAAAACAACATCAAGGGATTTGAGGTGCGAGGTGTCATTGACAGCAACGATGCGCAGTTGAAGCCTGGCGTGTCGGTGAGCGTGCGCCTGGCTTTGCCGAAGTCCGCTGGCGTTGTGGCGGTGCCGATCACCGCTGTGTTCGAGCACCAGGGGCGCAAGGTGGCCTATGTGCTTGAGAACGGCGCCCCGGTGCGGCGCGATGTCACTGTGGGAGCGATCGACACCGATGATGTCGAAATCCAATCCGGCATCCGTGAAGGCGAGGAGGTGCTTTTGGTCGAGCCCTCCGCGAAGAGTGAAAAAAAATCCCGGTCGTGAGCCTCATCCACCTCGAAGGCCTCAGCAAAGTCTATCGCGTGGGCGACCAGGAAATCCGGGCGCTCGACGGGGTGAACCTGCGGATCGACGAGGGCGAGTTCATTGCGATCATTGGCTCCAGCGGCAGCGGAAAATCCACTCTCATGCACCTGCTCGGCTGTCTCGATACGCCCACAGCCGGCCGTATGGAAATTTGTGGCAAGGATCTCGCGAAGGCCTCCAGCGACGAGTTGGCCCGTGTTCGCAACAACGAAATCGGCTTTGTTTTCCAAGCCTTCAATCTCCTGCCCAAGCTGGATGTGGTTTCAAATATCGCCCTGCCGCTCATCTATGCCGGCGTTCCCACCCGCGAGCGACTTGCCCGCGCCAGAAAGGCGGCGGCGGATGTTGGACTCGGCGACCGCCTCTCGAACCGCCCACCGCAGCTCAGCGGCGGGCAGTGCCAGCGTGTCGCGATCGCCCGGGCGCTGGTCAACAATCCCCGTATTCTTTTTGCCGACGAGCCCACGGGGAACCTCGATTCCGCAACCGGGCGCATGATTTTGGAAATTTTCGACGACTTGCATGCCTCGGGGAAGACAGTCGTTCTCGTGACGCACGATCCCTCCATCGCGGCCCGCTCCCGGCGCGTCATTGAAATATCAGACGGCCGCATAACCCGCGAATACAAGCCATGAACCCGTTCGTTGCCATCTCCATCGGCCTCCGCGAAATTGCAGCCCACAAGTTCCGCACCTGCCTTTCCATGCTCGGCATCGTCCTGGGAGTCAGCAGCCTCATTGCCACCATGGCCCTCACACGGGGCATCGAGGAGGGAACCCGTATTTTCATGCAGCAGATGGGTGGACTCGAGTTTGTTTCCATCATCAACAAGGAGCCCTCCAGCAGGAAATACGAGTTTGCGAATCTCTCGCCCGGGCGCACCCTTCGCGACGCCGAGGCCATCCGGCGCTCGGCCTCGTTCATTTCACATGTCTCACCTGAGATTTCGCTGAACACCGCAGTCGCCACCGAGGGGGGAGGCAATCCCGAGCGCTTTGTCGTGCGAGGCGTTTACCCGGACCACTTCGTGATCGGCATGCATCAGACCGATGCAGGGCGCTCTCTCACAACCCTCGATATCGAGCGTGGATCGCGCTGCGCGGTGGTCGGCAGCAGCGTGGCCAAAAAAATCTGGCCGGGTCTTCCTCCCGAACTCGTCGTCGGCAGGACGATGCTCATCGATTCCCGCCCGTTTGAGGTCGTGGGCGTGCTGGCTTTTTACGAAATGGAAGAGCAGACCCGCGCCCGCAGGGCCGGTAGAAATCCTGCACGCCGCTGGGATCCATTCCGCCAAAAAAACGAAACCGTTCTCGTTCCCTTCACCACCATGTTTCATGAGTTCCGCTCCGGTGCGTTTCCATTGGATTCCCTCGAATCCATGAAACTCGAAACCCTCGCCGTGAGGGTGGGGGACTTGGAGAATTTCCACCCGGCGCTCGATCAGGTGCGGGGCATCTTGGACATCACCCATCGCGGGGTCGATGACTTCGATCTCGAAACGCGTCAGGATTGGTTCGATCGCATGGAGAGCAGTGTCCGCGCCGCCCGCCTCAGCGGTGGTCTCATCTCCGCCATCAGTCTCGTCGTCGGTGGAATCGGAATAATGAATATCATGCTCGCCAGCATCTCCGAGCGTGTCCGCGAAATCGGCATCCGCCTCGCCGTTGGCGCACGCCAGCGGGATATCTTCTGGCAAATCCTCATCGAAAGCATGCTTGTCTCCTTGATCGGTGGCTTGCTCGGAATCGTGGCCTCCCTCGGTTTGATCGAAATTCTCAAATCCATCGCCCCTGAGCAAAATGTGCCCGTCCTGACATGGGACGCCGTCGTTTTTGCCGTAGGCTTCGCCATTGTGGC
>JBJTGE010000005.1:0-10375 GCA_046093785.1 Spartobacteria bacterium | reverse complement strand
GAGGCATTGTGTGCGCGGGCCCGCTCGCCACGGAGAATCTGACGGCGAACGGATTCCGCCTCGTCCACGAAGAGCACGACGATGTGGAACATCGGCTTGCGAAACTGAGCGGCGAGGGGCGTTCCAATATACTGGTGGCGGAGGGCGTTGAGTTTCTCGTGAAGCAGGCGCAGGCAGAGAACCTGGACTTTTGTTCGCGGGTAGCCATCCACCACCACACCGGTTCGGTTTTCGGGACGCAGGAGCGCGCGCAGAAGCAGGCCGGTCACCTCGCGGTCGCCGACCATCATGCCCGCATCGATGAGCTTGCGCGCCGCCGGGCTCTGCAGCAGCGAACTCACCACGATCGGCTCGGCGGTGAGGCTGCGATAGTTCTGGATGAACCGGGTCTGAGTGCCTTTGCCTGCGCCGGGAGCGCCATTGAGCCAGATGACCTCGTTGGGAAACTTCAGCCCTTCGATGCCGACTTCATCGACCAGGTCTTGCCAAGCGGCATTGAAGATGAGGTTGGCATCCTTGACCTCAAGGTCGATCGCTTGGGGGTTCGAGGCTTTGGATTGCTGCGCGGGAGGAGCGGAATCTTGAGAAGTTTTCATCAAAAGTTGCCGCGAAGTTGGCAGATGTTCCTTCCAAACTCAACGCCTTTCACCCGATCAGCTGGCTGGCATCCTCGATGGTCAGGCCTGTAACGGACTCTGGATCGAGTAGTTCCATGCTGAGGGTCTTCTTTTTCGCCTGCATTTCCAGCACGCGATCCTCCACCGTGTCGCGCGCGATGAGTTTGATCGATGTGACGACATTTTTTTGTCCGATGCGGTGGGCGCGGTCCGTGGCTTGGGCTTCCACTGAGGGATTCCACCACGGATCGAAATGAATGACGGTGTCCGCGCCGGTGAGGTTGAGTCCGGAACCTCCGGCTTTGAGGCTGATGAGAAAAACAGAGATCGACGGGTCGGATTGGAAGCGCTCGACCACGGCCCCGCGATCTTTTGTGGAGCCGTCCAGCCTGCACCACGAAATTCCGACCTCCTCGAGTGCGGGGGCGATCAGGTCGAGCATCGAAGTGAATTGGCTGAAGACGAGTGTGCGGTGGCCGCCATCCACCGCCTCGCCGAGGAGTTCCAACAGGGCTTCGAGTTTCGCCGACGGCGCGTTGGATTCGCCACTCAGCAGGCGAAGGTCGCAGCACGCCTGACGCAGGCGCAGGAGGGCGGTGAGAACCTTCATGCGGGCGGCTCCGCCAGACTCGCGGGCCGCATCGACCTCGGCGCGCGCGGCAATCTGGAGTTGAGTGTAGGCGGCTTTTTGATCTGGCGTAAGTTCGACCTGCACGACTTGTTCGATCTTCGGAGGAAGCTCCTTGAGAATTTCCGATTTCGTGCGGCGAAGCATCCACGGTCTCACACGCCGGAGCAGCCGTGGCCAAACGCCGGCGGATTCCCCGGCGGCGAGTGGTTTTTCGTAGCGGTCCTGGAAATCCTTCCGCGTGCCGAGATAGCCGGGCAGCAGAAAGTCGAAGAGCGACCAGAGGTCGCGGATCGAGTTTTCAAGCGGTGTTCCGGTGAGGATGAACCGCGCTTTGGAGCGGATGGCACACGCCGCCCGCGCGTTCTGGCTGTCGGGATTTTTGATGTGCTGGGCCTCGTCGAGTGTCGTTGTGGAAAATGCCAGCGCCTTGTAGTGCTCGGCATCCCGGCGCAGCAGGGCGTAGCTGGTAATGACGAGATCATGGTCTGGAATTTTTGCGAACTGCCCCGCGCGTTCTGATCCCTCGATGGTCAACACGCGCAGCTGCGGACAGAATGCCGCTGCTTCACGGCTCCAATTCCAAACCAGCGAGGAGGGGCACACCACGAGGTGCGGACCGGGAAGGGACTCCATCATCGCCAGCGCTTGAATGGTTTTTCCAAGCCCCATCTCGTCCGCAAGGAGGCCTGCCGCGCCTTGGCGGGCATTTTTCAAAAGCCAGAGTGCGCCTTCCACTTGATAAGGTCGCAGGCGTTCGCGAAGGGGGCCGAGTGCACCCGCCTGCAGATCGGCAGCGGGTGCGGGCGTTTGCCCCGTCCAGTCGGCAATGCTCGATTCGATGTAGCCGCGTTGGAATTCCCGAAGCCTGTAGGTGCCCCGCTCTTGCGAGGGATCGCAGTCCCGGAGGACTTCCTCCAAATCACTCGCCAGCTCGGCGTCCGGCACGGCGAGGCGTCCATCGGACAGGCGAAAATGGGGTTTTCCGCTCTGCAGGAGGCGCTGTAGATCCTGGGCGCTGAGAACGGCCTCCTTGCCTGCGGTGAAGTGGATATGGAAATCCAGCCAGCCATCGCTTCGCTCTTTCAGCGCAAACCGTGGCTCGAAGCGGACGATATCCTTGGTGACATGCTGGAAACGCTCGCCCTCCCGGATGCTCCATTCCTTTTTGAGCCGGGGAAGATCGGTGGCAAAAAATCTGACGGCGGCATCCTCGCCGCGCAGGACGGCTTTTCCCTTGTCGTTTTCAAATCCACACCCCACGAGCTTCGCCAGTGCGGCGGCTTCAGCCATGGGATTTTGAACGCCCTCTTGCGAGTAATGAAACGAAATCGCCCCTTCGAGATGGCGCAGCGAGCCTTCGATGGCGAACCCCACGCGCGGGCACTCGGTTGTGGTTGCCTGACTCGCTTGGACTTTCGCGCTGGCGGGGAATTGTGCCGCGCGCTTCGGAGCCGGGGCGATGATTTCGAGCGCGGCGGCGATGGCATGGGCGCAGATCACTCCGCGCTGTCGCGAATCCCGGCATGGGCAGAGATTTTCGACATCCACCGGATTCTTGATTTTCAGGCCTGTCGAAAATTCCTTTCCACCCTCGCTGATTCGCCCTTTCAGCACGGGCGGCTCGTAGGACGCGTCACGGATGCGGCCCGCGTCGCGGATGGCTTTTGCCTCTTTGAAGACCGGCCAACCGCCGAGCGAGACGAGGAATTTTTCTGTGATTTCCATGTGAGGCGAGGGGCATGGTGATAGCCCGCTGCCTGTCTTCATGGAATGAGAAACTCCTCATCCTTGACACCTCGCGCGCCCGGGGTTCTACATGGGAAAAATGAAACCCGCCCTCGTTGCCGCCTTACTGACTCTTCCGCTGTTTGCCTCCTGCACCACTCTTCAAAATCGCAGGGATCTTTACTCGCCCCAGCCGGTCGATGGTCCCTACACCCGCATGCTGAAAGACGGAAGTTGGCGCAAACAAAAGCCCGCTCCAGTCCAAGAGGCCCCCGGCTCTGTTGAAGACGGATCGGCCTCCAGCGATTCCAAGGCTGTCAAGCCACCCGCCGGCGGGGAAATTTAAGGGGCCATTTCCGGGGAGGCGGCCGTCGAAGGCTCTGATTTGGGAGGTTTGATTTTATCCAAGACATCCGCCAGTGAGGGATCTGCCGTAAGCATCGCTTCACGCATGGCTTTCTGGAAATTCTTGGCGGCCTCGCGCCGGTCCTCGGGCGTTTGAGCTGATTTCATCGCGGCCTCCGCCGATTGAACGGCCGGTGCCTGCTTGGCGATTTCGCGGGCGGCTTGGAGACGATCGCGTTCGGCCGGCGGGAGCTTCTGGATCGCGCTCTCCATCTGCCCGGCGGGTCGTTGTTTTTTTTCCTTGGCCCCGGTCTCCTTTTCCTTCGACTTCACAAAATCGCCGAGTTTTGCGGCGAGCTCGGGATTCTTGGAGGCGATCGCCTCGCGCATGGCGTCCCTCAATTTCTTCGAAGCGGCCTCGGCCTCCTCGCGAAGGGCTTGGATTTTCGGATCCTTCATGGCCTCCTCCCGCGCCGCTTTGAATTGGGTTCGCACCTCCTCGGGCAGGCTCTCGATGAATTCCCGCTGCTTCCTCCATTCGCCGAAGCCCTGTTTTTGGGCATCTGGCGAGGCGGCGGGTTGTTGGGCGGTGGCGATGAGCGCGAATCCGAAGATGGCGGCTGTGGCGATGAGGGTGCGGATGGGTTTCATATGTCAAAACTTCAAACCCGGAGGGATTCGAAAAGTTGCGGACTTTTATTTGGCGGATGCGATTTCGTTTTGAGCGACCGGCAGGCGGATGATGAATGTCGCCCCCTCGCCCGGGGTGCTGCGGAGGGAGATTTGACCACCGTGTGCGAGGACGATGTTTTTCACAATCGAGAGTCCGAGTCCCGTGCCCCCGGCATCGCGCGCCCGGTGTTTGTGCACGCGGTAGAAGCGTTCAAAAATGTGCGCCTGATCCTCGAGCGGGATGCCGACGCCGTTGTCGGAAATCAAAATCTCCACCCAATCCCCCGCAAGGTTGGCGCTGATCCGGACCATGGGCGAACGGGATTCTCCATGGCGGATGGCATTGTTCAGAAGATTCCAATAAACCTGCTCGAGCCTGTTCTCATCGGCATCCGCAAAGACGGCATCCTCCGCCCAATTCAGCTCGAATACCGCTTTTCCCGCTGTGCCGCTGGTGTCGAGGTTTTCGATGACCCGCTGCGCGAGTTTGTGCAGGTTCACACGCGCAAACTCCAGGCGCCGCCCCTTGCCTTCCATGCTGGATATCGTGAGCAGGTCCTCCAGAAGCAAAAAGAGCCTTTGCACATTGCGATGGATGGCCTGCAACGAGGTGGCCGTCATTTCCGGATCCTCGGTGGCGCCATCCTGCAGCGTTTCGACATAGCCGTTGATGACGGAAAGCGGTGTGCGGAATTCGTGCGAAACATTGGCCACAAAATCCCTGCGTGCCGCCTCCAGTGTCCGGATGGCGGTGACATCCTGAAACACCAGCAATACAGCCTGCGGAAGTTGGTCGGAATCCCTCGACATGGGGGAGATGTGAATGTCGAAATGCCTTTGCTGGACCGGACCCGTCGCCGAGGGGAATTCAAAAACCAGCGCGAGATCTTGTTTGCCGCCGTTCGATAGGGTTCCCGTGACGGCCTGCTCGATTTCATGTCGGCGGAAGACCTCCAGCACGGAGCGTCCCACATGGGATTTGGCGGCGGGGAAGAACTCTTGGAGGGATTCATTGACGAGGGTGATCCGTTTTTCCCGGTTGGCGATCACGATGCCCTCCTTCATGCCGGAGAGGATGCCTCGCAGGCTGAGTCCGCCTTCCACCATTTGCTCATCGAGTTGGCGGAGTCGCTCGGCAATTTTCCGGATGTGTTGAGCCGTGGCCTGGTAGGTCGAAGGCTCGGAGTCGATGGCCGGGAGCTGGAAGTTCCCTTCTGACAGTTGCCGTATGTCCTCGCGGATGCGGTTCAGCGGGCGGATGAATCGATGGTGGATCAGCCAGGCAGCGACTCCCACTGCGGCCAGAATCAGAAAAATGCCAGTCGCACTCAAGCTGCGGAATCCGTATTGAAGCGGTAGCCTTGGCCCCTGACGGTTTCAAACTTGTGTGCATGGGCGCCGATTTTTTCACGGAGGCGCCGCATGTGGGTATCCACCGTGCGGGTGTCCGCTCCGTTCGAATACCCCCAGACATCGCTCAGAAGATTTTCGCGGGAAAGAACCTTGCCGCGATTGGTGACGAGGTTGAGCAGGAGCTTGAACTCGATTGCGGTGAGATCCAGCTTTTGATCGTTCAGCGAAGCCCGAAGGGCGTTCTTGTCGATGGAAAGACCATCCACCTCAAGCACATTGACCTCCTCGGCTGCGCTGCGGATGCGCCGCAGGAGGCCTTGCACGCGGAGGACGACCTCTTTCGGGCTGAACGGCTTGGTGACATAGTCGTCGGCTCCGAGTTCCAAACCTCTGACTCGGTCTTTCACCTCGCTGCGGGCTGTGAGCATGAGCACCGGAATCGTCGAGGTCTCGCTGTCGGCCTTCAAGGCGCGGCACACCTCCAAGCCGGTCATCCCGGGCAGCATGAGGTCGAGCACAACGGCATCGGGCCTGTGGGACCGAACAGCCGCAAGGCCCGCATCCCCGGAATTCGTGATCTCCACCTTGAATCCGGCCTTCTTGAAATGGTAGCGCAACAAATCCACCACATCTTTTTCGTCTTCGACCAACAGCACGGTGTCATCCATGGCGCCTCCATAAACAAGTGCCCGACGACCTGCAAGGGGACAAATGTAACAAAAAGATCAGGTCACCGCTTGGTGGTTCAGAAAAAACAATTAAAAACTGAACCGCGGTGACCTGAGTTGTTGTCTCAACTGATAATTTAGACCTGCCCCCCGTCGCGCTGTTCAAAGTTTTTTCAAAAAAATTTTCAATCCTCCAAAACCAGCCCCACCGGGCAGTGGTCGCTGCCGGGGATGTGATCGTGGATGAATGCGGATTTCAGGGCCGGCGAGAGCTTCGCCGAGGCGCAGAAATAATCGATCCGCCAGCCGATATTCCGCTCCCGTGCGCCATTCTGGTAGCTCCACCAGGTGTAGCGTCCCCCGCCCGGTTCGAAGTGGCGGAAGGTGTCCACATACCCCGCCGCGAGCGTGCGGTCGAAGGCCTCGCGTTCCTCGATCGTGAAGCCGGCGTTCCGCGTGTTGTCCTTAGGACGCGCCAGGTCAATCTCGCGGTGGGCCACATTCATGTCGCCGCAAAAGATGACGGGTTTGGTTTTTTCGAGCGCCGTGAGGTGGTCGATAAAGGCGGGCGTCCATTCCCTCGTGCGGTAATCCAAGCGGGTGAGCTCGCGCTGCGAGTTCGGGGTATAGACATTCACCAGAAAAAAATCCCCCATGTCGGCGCTGATGACGCGCCCTTCCTTGTCATGCTCCTCGCGGCCGATGCCATTGATGACGCCCAGGGGCTTCTTGCGGGTGAGAATTGCCGTGCCGGAGTAGCCGGGTTTGATGGCGGCATTCCAGAGGACCTCGTATCCATCGAATGTCCGTGGCACCTGTTCCTCCCGGGCTTTGACTTCCTGAAGGCAGATTACATCAGGCTTCTCGGCCTCGAGGTAATCCATGAACCCTTTGCCGAGGATCGAGCGAATGCCGTTCACATTCCATGAGATCAATTTCATGAAACCAGAGAAACATTCCGCAGGCCCGATCCGCGAGAGCGAAATGGAGCCTGCGTTCAGTTTGTTCCTTTTGCCCGCTTCAATGAACGGGCGTGATGGAACAGGTATTGTTGGACATAGCCCGCATAGGGGCCGAGGCGCCGCCGCGCGTAGCGGGCGAGTTCCCCCGCTGTGCCGTCCCGCCCGCCGCGCATGGTGAGCAGGATGCGGTGGATCCATGTGTCGATCGGCACCGCATCGAGGCGCTCGTAAGCGAAGAGCAGAATGCAATTCGCCACCTTCACGCCCACTCCCGGAAGCGTCGTGAGGGATTTGCGCAACGCCGGTGTTTTTTGTTTGGCGATCGTATCGAGGTTCAACTTGCCTTCCGCGACGATGCGGGCCGTTTGAAGCAAATTCGCGGCCCGGTAGCCCAGACCGCAATCCCGGAGGAGGGACTCCGTTGACGCAGCGAATTTCTCAAACGGGGGATAAGCCCTAATTTGCGAGCCATCCACAGGTGCTCCGAGTCTTTCCCGGATGGCCAATGACATGGAGCGGATGTGGGCGACCTGTTTCATCGAGCTTGTGATGAATGTCGCCGTGCACTCCCAGCGCGGCTGGCGAAGGATGCGCATTCCCTCGCAAGCGGAGAGAGCCGCTTGGCTCATCGGGTCGCTCGGAAAGGCTGCCGCGATTTGTTCCAGCGGGTGATCCAACGCAAAGTGCCGCGCAATCGTTCCGGGGTCGCCTTCATGCACCACAAGACGCCGGTTTTTTTCTGAAACCCGCACCGGCATGGCTCCAATGAGTCCGCTCCAGGAGGCGTCCGCATTTTGGTTCCAGTGGAAGACCTGCCCGCTTTGAAGCGTTGCGGCGAGGTCGATCCGGGAGGAGAAGAGATCGCTCACGCCTCCTCCAGCCAAGCCTGGGCCTTCGTGTAGCTCTGGCGCTCCAAGTAGTGGCGAAGATTCGGATCGGTATCCGGCGGCAGGCTGGCAACCAGACCGTCCAGCGCGGCCGCTGCGGACTTCAATGCCTCCAAATGCGCCGCCGCATCGCGGTCGCGGAAGGCGTGGTCGGCCACGATGTCCAGACGGGCTTTGACAGCGGCATGAAGTGTCTTGTGCAGGGTGGTGTGGTCGCTCATGGCCACAATTTCATAGGGAATTTGCCGTCCTGCCACAAGCCGCCGAGTTCCTCCTTCCCATGCCGTGATTCGTTTCCATAATGACGCAGATTCCCATGATCTCAAACCTGCTCAGCGCGCTCGGAGGCTCTACAGACGGCATCGTCGCCTCGTTCCTCAAACCCGAACTCGAAAAACACCTCGCCGGCATCGGCACGGTGCAAAAAATCGAACTCGACTCCCCGAACAAGCGCGCTTCCGTGACCCTCGCCATGGAAGGCGATCCCAATCCGGTCAAAATCCAGATCGACCGCTACTCCCTCGCGCCATCCCCTGCCGGCTCCCTGCTTACGATCCACGACTACTCCTGCCCGACACACGAATGGCTCGCCAAGTTGGCAAAAAAATTCAAACCGACATTCGAAGTCGCCCTCCCCGTCCCCTACGCCATGGCCAGCGCGCTGGTGTGAGGAGCTCACTCAACAGCCCGCACCTGCCGCTCCGTTGCTGGTTTTGGTGTAAGTCGCAGCATCACCTCGTTGCGCCGCAGAAAAGAGGGCGTCCATGGCGGGTCGAAGTATCCGAAGACAGGTGAATCCACGCTCGCGAGTCCCTTTTCGGCGATCCAGTTCTTGAGGAGCGCAAGGGCTTCCGATTCTTTTGCCGCCGATCGGCTGCCTCCAAACCGAAGCACGGCAAAGCGGCCTGCGGGGATTTTTTCAAGGCTCAGCGAAGAGTCCAGCGGCGCCGGGGCATCTTCGAAAGAAGACTTCGCCGGTAGCACGAATGCCATCGTGCGGGGCTCTTGCGAAATAAAGACAGGCGTCGTCATGGCGATCGATTCCCGGCTTTTGTTGTTGCCCGAGATGTAGCGAAAAAGCTTTCCGAATCCGGCATTGCTTCCATCAGCACCTGAATCCGGCATCCCGGTCCGCACAATCGCCAGCTCCGGGTAATCCCGCAGTTCGCAGTCACCATCTGACAAAACCACAGAGTAGGGAGCCGACTCATATCCCGAGCGGGAGGTCTTGCAGCCCCACAAGGCCAGCGCGACGCCTGCGACGAGAAGGACCGGGACAATGATCGATGGGCTCATGGCATCAATCTACCCGCAACAGGAAAAATGGCGAATTTCATCGCAGGCGCAGACACGGCAGGAAAGAATTCGGCAAGCATGTGCCAACCCAATAACAGTGCGAATCCCGTGTGCTCAACCACTCCGTATCGCACTCCTTTCCCCTCGTCGTGAGCCGGAATATCCCGCTCTTCCTCGCCTTTCGCGTCCTCTTTAACGCGCGCTTCTACTACCCCGTCCTTGGGGTTCTCTTTTTGGATCTGGGGTTGAGCTTGGAGCAGTATGCCACTCTGAATGTGATTTGGGCGGTGACGATTTTGCTGCTGGAAATTCCCTCCGGAGCGTTGGCGGATGCGATTGGCAGGCGATGGATGGTTATACTCGCTGGAGCCCTCATGGTCGGGGAAATGGCCGTTTTCGCATTCGCTCCCGCAGGGGCGTGGCTTTTTCCGCTGTTGGTTTTGAATCGGATTCTGAGCGGCGCGGCCGAAGCCTGCGCGAGCGGTGCGGATGAGGCGCTTGCCTACGACTCGCTTCCCGTCGAGGGCCGGGAGGAACGGTGGCGAGGTGTCTTGGCAAATCTCATCAAGTGGTCATCAGGCGGTTTTTTCGTGGCCATGATCCTCGGCGCCCTGGCATTTGATCGCCATTTTTTGCAAGCGGCCGCGAACCTCCTCGGCTGGAACGGTGGAGTCGGCAGCACCACTCGATGGCCGGTTTATCTCACACTCGCCACCTCCGTGCCCGCATTCCTCTGTGCATTGGCCATGCGTGAACCTCCCGCCAACGACAAGTCCTGGGCCGTGCGGCATCCCATGCGCGAGGCGCTCGGCAATATCCTCGCTGCGGCGCGCTTTGTTTTCTTCAACACACGGGTTCGACTGCTTTTGCTTTGCGCCATCTTGTTCGACCCGCTCGTGCGCTTGTTCCTCACTTTTGCCAGCAATTACTATCGGCTCATCGAGATTCCGGAATTCGTCAATGGCGTGCTCGGTTCCTTCTATGCCCTGCTGGGATTCTCGGCGGCAGCCATCGCCAGACGCATGGCATCCCGTCTCACTCCGGTGCTGATATTCCCCCTGCTTGCAGCGCTGATTTTTTCCGGCCTCGTCGGTCTGTGCCTCGCCACCCCAGTCTGGGGAGTCTGGGTGGTCATCCCCTTCGGGCTCGCCATGCCAATGATGTCCTTTTTCGTCTCCACCTACCTCAACCAATGGACCGGTTCCGCCCTGCGCGCCAC
>JBJTGE010000004.1:0-2614 GCA_046093785.1 Spartobacteria bacterium | reverse complement strand
GAGCGCCCCGCGCCGGAAAAACGCGAGCAAAAATCCGCCGCGTGATGTCCCAGCCCCTTCGGGTATCCCTTTCTCACAACACCCGCTCCGTGCCCTACGACCGCGAGCTTCTGGAGCGTCTCTCGTCGGCGGCCCTCCCGTATTGCTTGGCCCTCGCAAAAAAAAACAACGCCGGGCTGGCTTCGCTTCCAGCCGTTGAGGTCAGCATCCTCGGCTCCCGCTCCATGGCCAAAGTGCATCGCGACTTTCTGAATATTCCGGGGGCGACGGATGTCATCACCTTTCCCTACGGCGAGGTTTTGGTTTGCGCACACATCGCCGCCGCACGCGCTCCGGAATTCGGTCACAGCACGACGGAGGAACTCGCCCTCTACATCATCCACGGCCTCCTCCACCTCTCCGGCTTCGATGATCTCACCTTCCCCGATGCCGAGAAAATGGCCTCAACCCAGCAGGAAATTCTCCAACTCATCCTTCCCGAAGCGCGCTGATCTTCCCCCGCCGGGAGCCTTCTGCTATCGATTCCACACATGAAAACACCATTCGACCCGATTCCCGAAGTCATTGCCGACATCCGCCGGGGACGCTTGGTGATTGTCACCGACGACGCCGACCGCGAGAACGAGGGCGATCTCCTCATGGCTGCCGCGAAGGTCACGCCCGCAGCGATCAATTTCATGGCTCAATTCGGCCGAGGCCTCATCTGCGCGCCCGTCACCGAAGAGCGCGCCGCCAGCCTCGGCCTCCAACGAATGGTCACGCAGAACCGCGAATTTTTTAAAACCGATTTCACTGTCTCGGTGGATGCCGCCAAGGGCGTCAGCACCGGCATCAGCGTGAAAGACCGCGCAGCCACAATCCGTCTGCTTGCCAATCCCAACGCCCAACCCTCCGACCTCGTCCAGCCGGGCCATGTCTTTCCCCTCCAAGCCAAGGCCGGCGGGGTTCTCCGTCGCGCAGGCCACACCGAGGCCGCCGTCGATCTCGCCCGCCTCGCCGGGCTCGATGCCTCGGGCGTCATTTGCGAAATCATGAAAGAGGACGGCTCCATGGCCCGCCTGCCGGATCTCGTGCGATTCAAAAAGAAACACGGGCTCAAGATGTGTTCGATCCAAGACCTCATCGCCCACCGCCGCAAAGGCGAGAAACTCGTGGAGCACGAAGAGACGATTCACATGCCCACCGACTACGGGGATTTCAACCTCCACCTCTACCGATCCCTCGTCGACGGCATGCACCACATCGCGCTTGTGAAAGGCGAGATCACCGCTGCCAAGCCAGCCCTGGTGCGGGTCCACAGCGAATGCCTCACGGGGGATGTCTTTGCCTCGCGCCGCTGCGACTGCGGCTCACAGCTCCACCAAGCCATGCAGCGCATCGAAAAAGAGGGCGCCGGAGTGCTTCTCTACATGCGCCAGGAAGGCCGTGGCATCGGCCTCGGACCCAAAATCCGCGCCTACAAATTGCAGGAACAGGGGCTCGATACCGTAGAAGCCAACGAGCGCCTGGGTTTCCCGATGGACCTCCGAGATTACGGCCTCGGTGCCCAGATTCTCGCCGACCTCGGCATCCACAAAATCCGACTCCTCACCAACAACCCTCGCAAAGTCGTCGGCCTCGAAGCCTACGACCTGCAAATCGTCGAGCAGCTCCCCATCCGCTCTGTGGCGAACCCCCACAACGCCCGCTATCTCGAGACCAAAAAGAAAAAAATGGGCCACAAGCTCTGAGATTTTTCTTTCTCGACGACCTTTTCCTTCTTTCCTCCGCGCGGATCGCCCGCCCGCAGATCAAGTCCCCAAGCGGCTCTGCAGCTCCACGGAATTTTTTTCAAAAAAAATTCTAAAGTCCCTCCACCCCTCCGCCGATTGATATCCCAACGGAGAATCACTCTCCCCCAGTGAGGTCGAACACTGAACCAAAGCGGCCCGCCAGCGAGACGGACTTCGCACCATAGAAAGACAAAGGATATGTCAGTAGTAATCAACACCAACTCAGCCGCCACATCGGCTGCCTACAACCTCAGCAACACGAACGTCAACCTCCAGAGAAGCCTCAACCGGCTCTCGAGCGGTTCACGCATCAACTCAGCCTACGACGACGCCGGCGGCCTCGCTGTGTCGATGAAGCTCAGCGCTTCCATCCGACGCACCGACGCCACCTTGGCCAACGTCAACAATTCCATCGCATTCCTGCAAACCCAGGACGGAGTCATCAAAACAGCCGATAAAATTCTCAACCGCATGTCTGAGCTCGCTACCCTTGCGCAAGATGTGACGAAATCCACCAATGATCTCGCACTCTACAACACAGAGCTGACCCAATTGAAAGGCCAGCTCAATCTGATGTTGAGCGAAGAGTTCAATGGTATCAGCCTGTTCAGCACAGGTGCAGTGGCATCCGGCAACAATGCTGCTTTCGACGACGACGCCACCCTCACCGTGGTGACATCTCATGATGGCAACCAAACTGTGGGCATCACTCAAGTTGACTTAAACCAGATCGTGTTTGACATCACCAACACATCTTCAAGCTCCAACATGGATATCTCAACCACCACATCGGCACAGCTTGCGGTTGATTACATCCAAGATGCGATTCAAGACTTGGCCAC
>JBJTGE010000003.1:0-2360 GCA_046093785.1 Spartobacteria bacterium | reverse complement strand
CGGCCTCGCGCACGATGCGGAGGCGCTCTGCGGTAATTTCTCCAATGATGCGAACGGCGAGGCCGGGGCCGGGGAAAGGCTGGCGGTGCACGATTTCCTTGGAGAGGCCGAGTTCCTCGCCGACGCGGCGGACTTCGTCTTTGAAGAGTTGGCGCAGGGGTTCGACGAGCTCGAATTTCATGCGCTCGGGGAGGCCGCCGACATTGTGGTGGCTCTTGATGAGGGCGGCGGGATTTCCCGAGATGGAAACGCTCTCGATGACATCCGGGTAAAGAGTGCCTTGCGCGAGGAAGCGGTAGTGGCCGGGGTCGGTCTTCTTGAGATCCTTCGCAGCGGCTTCGAAGACTTTGATGAATTCGTTGCCGATGATTTTGCGTTTCTTCTCGGGGTCGGTGACGCCTTTGAGTTTTGTGAGAAATTGCTTCGAGGCATCCACCGTTTTCATGCGGATGCGGAACTCGCCGGCGAAGAGTTTTTCCACGGCGGAGCGCTCGTTGGCTCGCAAGAGGCCGTTGTCCACAAAAATGCAGGTCAGGCGGTCGCCGATGGCTTTGTGCAGGAGGGCCGCCGCGACGGAGGAATCCACGCCGCCGCTCAGGCCGAGGATGACGCGTCCATCGCCGACTTGTTCTTGGATTTCGCGGCAGGTGCGATCGATGAAGGATTCCATCGTCCAATTGGATTTGCAGCCGCAGATGCGGTGCACGAAGTTGGCTAAAATCTCGCCGCCGCGCGGTGTGTGGACCACTTCGGGATGGAATTGCAGGCCGTAGATGTTGCGCTTGGTGTCGCCGATGACTGCGTGTGGTGAGTTTTCGGTTTTTCCAAGTGGACGGAAGCCGGTGGGGAGTTTGGTGATTTTGTCGCCGTGGCTGTTCCAGACATCCAGTGTGGCCGGAAGTTTGTGGAAGAGGGCGCATTTCGCGTCGCCCTTGAGTTTTCCCGGGCCGTATTCGCGTTCGGTCGAGCGCTCGACCTTGCCGCCGAGTCCGTGGGCGATGAGTTGCATGCCGTAGCAGATGCCGAGCACGGGGATGCCGAGATCGTAGATTTTGCGGTCCACCTGCGGGGCCTTGGGCGCGTAAACGCTCGCAGGACCGCCTGAGAGGATGATTCCCGAGGGCTTCAACTTGGCGATGGCGGCTGCTTTGGTGTGGTAAGGGACGATCTCCGAGTAGACCTGACATTCCCGAACGCGGCGGGCGATGACTTGTGTGTATTGGGAACCGAAATCCAGAATGAGGATTTTATCTCCGGCGGGTTGTTGCAGCATGGCAGGTTGTTATCTGTAGTCTGGGCCGAAGCTGTCGGAGAGTGGCTTGTTTGGAACGATCTTTCCACGGCCCTGGATTCCCTGTTGGAACTGCTCTCCGACATCCTCCGCAGATTGTTCGGAAATCGCGCAACCGCCCAGGAGGAGTAAAATTTGTAATGACAAAATGAAGAAGACGCCTTTCATAAGGGGCAAAGGCTATTCCCTCCGCCCCACCATGGCAAACATGATTCCTCCAGAGTTGTTGCTGGACTTCTACCGCAAGGGTATTTTTCCCATGGCGGTGGATGGCGAGACGCGCCTCTTTTCGCCAAACCCGAGGGGGATCATTCCGCTGGATGAATTCAAAATTCCGCATGGCACGCGCAAGACGCTCAAGGATTCAGCGTGGGAATTGCGCATCGATACCGTGTTTGAAGAGGTCATGCTGGGCTGTGCCGGGCGCGAGGAGACTTGGATCGATGACGGGATTTTTCAAAGCTACACCGCACTGCATGACCTCGGCCACGCCCACTCGGTCGAAATCTGGCGTGACGGTCAACTCGCCGGAGGACTCTACGGCGTGCAAATCGGTGGTGCTTTTTTCGGGGAGTCCATGTTTCACTGCGTTCCCGGGGCTTCGAAGGTCGCGATCTGCCGTTTGGTCGAATTGATGCGCGCCGGTGGATTCCTCCTCCTCGACACACAATGGGTGACCCCGCACCTCGAAAAATTCGGCGCCCGCGAAATCGCGCGGGCTGATTACCTCGTCCTGCTGAATTAAGCGTTGAAGCGACAGGCCGTGCTGAAAGCCTGATCCAGCCGAGTCACTCGATCTTCAGCCGCGAAAAAAACAAACGCCACGGTTGTCATCCCCGCCATTCTCGGTTATCAACATATCCCCGCTAATGGATGGGTGGCAGAGTGGTCGATTGCGCACGCCTGGAAAGCGTGTATACCGAAAGGTATCGGGGGTTCGAATCCCCCCCCATCCGCCAGAGGATGGTGTTTCGAATCCTTTTCATCAGCTTCCCCTGAGTGTTTTCTTACAAAGAAGTCCTGCGTCTGTTTTCGGTTGTTTTCTTTGATGGAAATCCGTCGTCGCCAT
>JBJTGE010000002.1:0-11926 GCA_046093785.1 Spartobacteria bacterium | reverse complement strand
GGTGAGGGGGGGGCTTTTGGGGGTGACTTGGATGTTCAGGGATTGGCCGTTGCGGGTGATTTGGATGTTTGCGGGTTCTCCTGCGGTGAGGAAGTAGGAGGCATCGACCACATCTTCGCTGGAGGCCACGGGGGTGGTGCCGATGGCGTTGACCATGTCGCCGGGTTGGAGGCCTTGATCGGCCGCATTGGCAGCCGGGTTGAGCGCGGTGATCTTGGCGGTGGTTCCGTTGACGGGTTCGGGGGCGTCTTCGACTTCCACCCCGACCCAGCCGTGGCGGAGGTCGCCGTAGCGGGCTATGTCGTTGCGGATTTTTTCGGCCGCGCGGATTGGAAGGATGTGGCAGGAACCGCCTTCGTTGATGCGGGCGACGACGATGCCGATGGCCTCGCCATTGAGATTCAAAACGGGTGCGCCTCCTTCGCCCCGGCTTACGGGCATGTTGGCGCGGATGTGGGTGGTTGAAAAATATTGGCCCATGTGCTGGCGGTCGTGGCCGGCGATCATGCCGAGGCTGGCGCTGGATTCACGGTCTTCGGGGAATCCGATGGCGAGCACGGGAGTGGCGACGGTGGTGTTTCGGGAGTCGCCGATGCGAATGAACGGGCTGATGCAATCGGCTTGGAGAAGAGCAATGCCGCTGCGCTCGTCGGCCGTGAGCACGCGCGCAGGGAGGGATGTTCCATTGAAGGTTACGGTGACATTTCCGGCATTCAGGACAACTCCAGCGTGGGTGTAAATCAGTCCCGTTGGATCAATGAAAAACCCGCTGCCGAGTCGCACGCCCATGGAGTCGCTGGCCTGCACGCGCACGACGGCTTTGCGGTTCTGCTCAAAAATCCGCTGTATCTCGCAGGTGATATTTTCAGCGAGGCTGGGTTCCGCCGCATGGCTGCGCGTCATGGGCATCGCGACGAGGGATGCTGTTGCGAGCACGGCGAGGCGCGCCGGGAAATTAAAAGCTGCGCGCAGAAGCATAGCTCACCGGTCTGGCAGGCAGGACATATTGAACCGCCGGGCTTTTCTGGCCCTGCGCGGAGCGCGCTTTGGAATCCCACTTCGCTGCGCCTGAAGCGGTCGCGAAGGTGGCGTTGGATGTGCCATCATCCGCCCAATTCAAAACAAAAACCGCAGCGAAGACAGCTGCGGCGAAGGAGGAGGCCATGACCAATTTGGGAACTGGCGGCATGACGAACATCGAGGAAAAACGATCCCATGCGATTTGCAGCAAGGGCCGGTGTATGACTTCAGATCTCTGGCGCGTTTGGAATTCGGCAAGGAAGCTCTGGAAGTATTCCTCCGGGGGTTGCTCGTAGCGTTTCAGTCGGAGAAGCTTCGTAATACTGTCTTCGTTATCCATACGGCGGGTTACTTGTTAATAAACTCCTGAAGGTAATTTTGCAACTGTCGGTGGGCGTAGAAAAGGCGCGAACGCACCGTGCCCTCCGAAATCTTGAGAACTTTGGCGATCTCCGCATGTGGCATGCCTTGAATATCGAACATGGTTACAACAGCTCTATGGTCGTGTGACAGCTTGAGCATGGACTCGTTCAATTTTTTTTGAAGTTCGCCCAGGTTGACCTCGCGGCTGGGGTCGCCATTGCTGGTCGCCTCGATGAAGTCGGGGTCGTTGAGGATGCCGTTGTCGACATCATCCAGGCTCATGGTTTTTTTGCGGTTCCGTTTTTTCAGGAAATTGATCGCCATGTTCACCGAGATCGTGTGCATCCAGGTGTAGAAGGAGGATTTTCCCTGGAAGCCTTTGATCGAGCGGTAGGCCTTGGAAAAAATATCCTGCAACAGGTCGTTCGTATCCTCATGGCTGGCGGTCATGTGGTAAACAAGCCCGTAGAGCCTCGGGCTGAATCTCACGACCAGCTCGTCAAACGCACGGGCATCCCCCGCTTGGGTGCGGCGGACGAGTTCGTCATCTGGTGGCTCGAGCGTTTCCATGTTCAGGCAAGCCCGGACCAGTATCAAAATCCCCCGCCGTTGCGGAGAAAAATCGTCCCGTGCCGGCGGTGCGCCTGATGGGAAGCGGCCAACTGCGCCACCCCTCCTGACACTCGAGTTTCAGCCAAATCCAGAGCCCATCGAATGCCGTGCGGAAGAGCTGCCCGAGGCGGAAATTGAATCCTCCCACGAGATCGCGTTGGCCCTCGTTGTGCTGGCCGAAGACTCCGCGCTCGCGGCGGTTTCTTCCCATGGCAGCGAGACGGCGGTTGTAGAGGCGCATGAATCGGAAAAAGGGTCCCGCCTCCTTTGGGGAGAATGGAGGCTTCAGGATCGCCTGCGGCCCGTCTTTGTAGAGGAAACGGACGATGTAGAGGTAGTAGGTGGCGATATCGAGGCGGAAGGCCACGCGCATGAGGTCGATGTCCCCGAGGTAGTCGTATTTGTCCTGGTAGAGCGCGCCGAACATCCGGTGGTAGCTGATGCCGAAGTCGCGGTTGTGTTTTTCCACAAGCGGGGCGGGGGTTTCGCCGTTGTGGCATTTTGCGATGAGTTCCACGGCGGCGGATGCCGTGAAGGCGATCCAGTCCATCCCTGGGCTGTAGAGCGGATCGATAAAAGCCGAGGCGTCGCCGACCAGGACGAATCCATCGCCCGCGTGGCGCTCGGACCAATACGGCAAGTTGCGGCGAAAATGCACATCGCCTTCGACGAATTCCGCATCGCGCATCATGGCGCGGGCTGCGGGGTGTCGGGAGAGGAATCCGCGCAGTTTTTCACCGACCGTGCCCTCCTGCTCGCTCCAGTCCACCAGTCGCTGGTCTACCACGGCTCCGATGCTCACATCGCCGTTCTTCAGCTGAATCCACCAAGCCCACCATCCCTCTCCCGCGAAGTGGTTCGTTGCCGTTCCGCGAATGCCGAAGAATCCTTTTTTTCCGGCATCGGTGCCGAATTCGGAGTCAAGGCCATCCCAGTCGCCGGTGTTCCGCCAGCGGCTCCAGGCGGCGAGTGTCGGGTGGGCCTCATTGGTCTGGAGCCATCCGTTGGCGCGGGCGAGTTGGGCCTTCACGCCCGAGGCGTCAACCACCCAGCGGGCCTTGAGGATTTTGACCTCGCCGCCGGATTGCACCCGCACCTCCTGCAATCCACCGTCCTCGAGTTTGACATCCAAGACCTGCGCCGGCCGCAGCAATTCAACTCCCGAGGCTGCCGCGCGGCGCAAGATTTCCTCATCGAGTTCGGAGCGATCGATGAGGAATGCGGGAACGGTGGAGAGGTATTTCCCGCCGAGTTCCGAGCATTCGCTGGCGGTGCCGTCGGGTCGTTTGGAAAACCAGAAGCGCAGACCGTTTTTGGGAATCTGGGTCCGGGCAAGATAATTTGTGAGGCCGAGCATGCGGGTCAGGAAAAATCCGCTCACCTCGGTGGTCGCCTCGCCGACACGACGCTTAAAGGCGGTGTTTTTTTCAACCACCAGAATCCGCAACGACGGGTCTCGTCTTTTCAGAAGAAAGGCCGTCGAGGCTCCCGACAGGGCGCCGCCGATGACGATGACATCGAATTGATCCCGCATTTCAGGGGCCATGTTCACAGGGGGCGAAAATACGCCTGTATCCCGTGTCTCGCCAAGCCTCATCGAGGGGTGGACGATTTTCGGCAAACGGGCTAAATTCCACTTCCTCAAACATCCCATGCCGATTTACGAATTCCACTCACCCGACACGAACAAGATTTATTCGTTTTTCGCCCGCAGTCTTGCCTATGCGAACAAGATTCCGCGCTGTCCGGATGATCCCAAGGCGCGGATGGAGCGCTTGGTTTCCAAGTTCGCCTTCACCGGCCGGGCCAAGGAGAAATCCGACACACCGGCAGGGGATGATATGGATCCGCGCATGGAGCGCGTCATGGCCGAGATGGAACGCGACATGGCGGGGATGGATGAGAACAACCCCGACCCCCGCGCGCTGGGGCGGATGATGCGCAAGATGACCGAGGCGACGGGACAGAAGATGCCCGGCGAGATGGAGCAAATGATCCGCCGCTTGGAGTCTGGCGAGAATCCCGAGAAGTTGGAGGAGGAATTTGGCGATGCGTTCGAGGGAATGGATTTTCCCGGCATGGACGGCGGAGAGGGCGAGGAGGCGTCTGGCGGTGGTGTCAAAGCCAAGGCCCGGCGGACCGAACGAGACCCCGCGCTCTACGAATTCTCCGAATACGCTTGAGGGGCTTGGGAAACGACCGATGCCGCGAGTTTGGAGGCTTCGGCAGCGTCGCGTGGAGTGAAGGGTTTCTCCGGCAGTGGCGCTGCGGTGAGGCTCTGACGGCGAATTTCGCCGCCTTGCCAAATCCACGATTTCTCGGAAAACGGTCCAACACGGCGTGGGTCGCTCCATGTGTGGATCGAGAGCAGAGGCGTTCCGAGCGCGGCGGCGAGGTGCATGGGGCCGCTGTCCACACTCGCAACAAAACGGGCCTGCCGCAGGATGCCGGTGAGTTCGGCGAGCGTTGTGCGATTCAGGAGGTTTAAAAATCCAGCCCCGTTTTCGCGGGCATAGTCGCCCGCGCCGACCAGCACGCAGAGGGCGCTTGAGTGGGAGCGGAAGGTGCTGAGAAAGGCTTCGAGGCACTCGTGGTCGAGGGATTTTCCCGCTCCGCGCGAGAAGGGATGGATGACAACGAACGGCTGGTTCCCGGGAATGGCGCTGCAATTTTCACCCGCCGGCAGAATCCACCGGGGTTGGTGGGTAGCGGGGATTCCCATGGCCGGAAGGGCGCGCAGGTAGCGTTGGACCGAGTGTTCGTTTTTTAAAACGGAAATCCGGTCGGTGTGGAAAAACCTGGATCCCTCGCGGGCATCCGAGAGGCCCCACACGCGGCGTGCCCCGCTGAATCGGGCCATGAGCCCGCTTCGCAGGAGGCATTGCAGGTCGAGTGCGGCATCCGCGCGCAGTTCCCGGAGGCGGCGGCACCATGCCAGAAAGCGAAGAACACCGACAGGGCCGCGAAAATCCGTCCTTGGAAAAAGGTGCGTTGCGGAAACGGCGGGATTCTGGTCGAGAAGCGGACGCCAGCGCGGGTCGATGATCCAAGTGATGCGCGTTTCCGGCCAAGCCTCGTTGATGGCTGTGGCGATGGGCAGGGCGTGTAGGACATCACCCATCGAGCCGGGCTTGATGAAGAGAAGATGGTCCGGCCGCGAATGGGAAATATTACTCACGGGATGGCCAGAAAGTGATCAGCGGCCCTGCTCGAGGCGGGTGGCGAGCTTCTCGGGAAGTCCGGCGGCGAGAATGGCTGCCTGTGCACCCCGGAGGTCGTATTCCACGCGCCGCAATTCCACCTCGCGGCGCTCGGTGTCGTGGATGCAGTAGGCGGCGCGCCAGTCGTGGTCCCGCGGCTGGCCGACGCTGCCGACATTGATGAGGTATTTTTGCCCGGGATCAATGGGCAGGATATCCAGCGGAATGGTGCGGAAATCGCCGTCCTTCATGTAGGCGACGGGCACATGCGTGTGGCCGATGAAGCAAATGCCGGTGCGCTGGTAGCTGAAATTCGCCGCCGCATCGAGTTCGGTGTTCACATAGCCCCACTTGTGCGGGGTGTCGAGGGTGGCATGGACAATCGTGAAATCCCGCACCAGACGCTGCAGGCGGAGTTCGCGCAGCCATTGCATGTTGTCGGGGTTCAATTGGCCCTGCGTCCAGTCGAGCGCCTTCTCCGCAAGTGGATTCAAGCCCTCCTGGGTGATTTCCTTCGAGACCTGCTCGTCATGGTTTCCCTTCACGGTGGGGCAGTCGAGTTCGCGGATGAGTTCCACGCATTCTTTGGGATAGGCTCCGTAGCCCACGATGTCGCCCATGCAAATGTGGTGTGTCACCTCTTGCTCGGCGGCATCGGCCAACACCGCGTGCAAAGCGTGCAGGTTGGCGTGGATGTCTCCGAGGATGGCAAATCTCATGGGTATCAGTCTTACGATTGGGGAGGGTCCGACGATACGCGCTCGCTGGAGGGAATATCCAGTTTGTTTTCCATTTCCCGAAGGAGATTGATGAGCGAAGGGAGGCGTTGCTTCTCGCCCTCGTCGTAAAGTTTGCGGAGGTAATCGTAGGCCTCGCGCTCGCGCCCGGGGCATTTTGCCATTTCGTAACCCGCAAAGCGGGCCGCGTAGGGCGGGGCGTCGGGAAGTTTGGAAGCCTGTAAAAATTGCTCCGCTGCGGCGCAGTGGTCTTCCAATTTGTCACGCAGAAGAACCCCGAGTTGGACGCGAAGTTGCGGGCGGTCGGGGTTGTTTTGAATCCCTCGTTCGAGGAAATCCTTCCCGAGTTGGATGTAGGCGCGCTGGGCGCGGATGCGGAGGGCCTCGCTGGGTTGCTTTTCATTTTGGAGCGCGGCGATGCTGGCATTCCATGCCATGTGCCACGCAGCCATGTCCCAGTAGGGCAGCGAGCGGGGTTGGAGTGTGGTCACGGTTTCAAAAAGACCGGCCATCCTGCCCCATTCGGTATTCTCCCAAGCCGTGTGGGCCTCGATCCAAAGCAATGCGGCGAGCGGCGAGCGGAAGCCGCTCAAGGCCGCAAGGAAGCCTGCCTGCCCGATGCGCTCGCGAAGGTTGATGGTCAAAGCGGTCTTGTGAAAATGGGCGGCCTGCGCCTCGCGTTGGAGGCTCGATTGCAGGGGAAGAACGGCTGCGCCAAAGCAACACAGCAGCACGAGGGCTGCAATTTTCCGGCTGTTCATAATTCCCGGCCCGAAAAAACCAGCGCCGACAGCGCAAAATAAACGGCAACATAAAGGATGCCCAAGCCTGCCGTGTTCAGAAACAGGGCGAGCGGCACGGCGGTTCCCGCGATGATGTCATCCGTGAGATTGAACGCCTGCAAATCCGGAAAGAGAAGCGCGACGCCTGCGGCGAGAACGCGGGACCACCATTCGACCTCCACGCCCGAGAGCCAGTATTCGCGGGCGGTGGCCTGCAGGTGGCCGATGAAATAAAGCGCCGCCGCCATGAGGATCGTGAATATCGAAGAAGTCGCGAAGCTCGATAGGAAAAGGGTGAGCGATGCCAAGAGGGCGGACTTCACAAAAATAATCGCAATGCCCGGCAGGAGGTTGATGTTGAAAGTGGCGTCGGTGACTTCTTTGACAGCGAGTGAAATCTCCTCGGGGCTTGCAGTGGCGAGTTGGGCGCGGGTTTCCGCCAGAACTGTGCTCTCGCGCAGCCAGAGTGTGGCGAGAAAAAGAGCCGACATGAGCAGGGTGGCACAGGCGAGGAGGGCGATGATGCCGAGAAGTTTTCCGAGCAGGTAGCGATAGCGCGGCACCGGCTTCGCAAGAAGCGTGTAGATGGTGCGGTCTTCCATGTCCTTCGGCAGGAAATTTGCCGTCGCCAGGATTGCAATGAGCGAGGTGAAAACCGACATCGCTCCGAGCGAGATGTCTTTGAGCATCTGGAACTGTTCTTGGAATGAGAACTTCGCCATGAAGGCCGAGTTTCCAATAATCAGGAGGGCGAAAATCAGGAGAAAAAAGAAAACCTTCTGCCGGACGAGTTCCGTGAAGGTGTTGCGCGCGATGGCGAGTGCGGGACCGGCGCTTTTCATTTTCCAAAGGCAGTTCCGACATCCTTGCCGGCGAGGGCATCTTTCATGCGATCGGTGATTCTCCCATCGAGGATGTGGCAGGTGATGCCTGCCGAGATGGCCTTGCGAACGGCTTCCAGCTTGGTTTTCATGCCGCCTGTGGATTCCTCGCCCTTGTCCGGCCGCACGAAGCGGAATGACTCGGCGATGTTGCGCACGCGGGGCACGCGTTCGCCTTCGTGATCCATGAGTCCATCGGTGCTGGTGAGAATGATCAGGCGGTCTGCTTGGATGAGAGTTGCCACTTCGGAGGAAAGGCGGTCGTTGTCGCCGAAGCGAAGTTCCTCGACGGCCACCGAGTCGTTTTCATTGATGATGGGAATGACGCCGTGCTCGATAAGGCGGTCGAGCGTGTTGCGCGCGTTCTCGCGATGCATGAGGCTGTCGATGTCGCCGTGCGTGAGCAGGAGCTGGGCGACATTGAGACCGTGTTTTTTGAACGAAGTCGTGTAGAGGCGCATCAACTCGGGTTGGCCCGCCGCCGCGCATGCCTGCTTGCCCGGGAGGTCGTCGGGGCGTTTTTTGAGCTTCAAAACGCGAACCCCGGCGGCGATGGCGGCGCTGCTGACCATGATGCATTCCCAGCCCTCTTTTTGAAGAGCGGCGATTTCGGCGGAGAGGCGTGTGAATTGTGGCTGGTCGAGGGATTGGCCCCCCGGGGTGGAGAGCACGCCCGTGCCGAGTTTGATGACGATTCGCTTCTTCATGGATGGGCAATCATTTGGATAAATCCGCTCTCGAGCGCAAGCGCCTCCTGCACGCCGGCCGAGAGCATGCGGCGGGTGCGCTCGAGCGCATCGAGGCGCTTCAGGAGCGTCTTGGTTTCGTTCGCCTCCGCGATGAGGCGGATATTCGGGGGGCAATCCGCTGCGGGGCGCACTTTTTGCCGAAGGGCTGCGGCGAGCACCTCGCCGAGGGCGGCGAGAAACCGTCCGCGTTCGCGCAGCACGGTGGACTCCCCTTGGGCTTTGATCTGGTCCTCGCGGGTGTCTTTCCAGGTTTTATCAATCGAGTCGCGGTATTGCTTGAGCTGATCCTTGAACTCGGACTCAAGCCCCTCGGTGGCCTGCTCGCGGATTTCCGCCATCGCCGCCTGGAAGGCCCGTGTGAAACGCAGAGCCGATCCGGCATCCGGCCCGCCCTTTTGCAGGAGCGTCTTCTCGAGCGATTCCGTGATGGCGGCTGTGTGAGCATCCTTCACCGCTCCGCTTGGGGACTGCAACGGAACGGTGATGCAGCGCGAGAGGATCGTGGTGAGCACCGCATCGCGGAGGGTCGTGGTGAGAAGGATGTGGGAGCCTGTGGGCGGCTCCTCCAAGGTTTTCAAAAAAGCATTCGCGGCCTGCGGTTGAAGGCGGTCGGCATCGTGGATCACCGCCACCTTGTTCACGCCCGCAAGAGGCTTCATATGGAGGGCCTGCTCGAGTTCGCGGATTTGCTCGGTGACGATGCGGCGGGATTTCGACTCCGGAGCCGCTTGGTGAAAATCGGGGTGCGATGAAACCTTCTCGGGGCTGGTTCCAAGAATGGTGGCTGCAAGATGCGTGGCAAGCCACTCGCAGCCCGATCCCGGTGGACCCGACAGAAGGTAGGCGTGCGCAAGACGCCCGGCCGTGCGGGCCTCAATCAATCGCTCAAATGCTCTCTCTTTTGGAAGGGCCATGAAGGAGGAAATCTCGCGAAAAGCACGGCATCCGTCGAATCAAATTCCGCGCCGCCTCCCGCTCCGGAGGCTATTTGGAAGCGGCTTGTTCGCGGTATTGGATGTAGCCGCTGCGCACCGCGATGTAGGGATCGATCGCATCGCGGGTGGCGGCATCGTAGAGGTTCATCCGCGTGTTCACATTTCGAGCCGCATTGGGTCCGCTGATGGCCAAGGCCGTCGCGCCTGTGACACCGCCATAAGCCAGCCAGGAAACGGGATTGAGTGCATAATCCCCCGCCATGCCCACTGTGTCGCGCACGCTTCTCGGGCCCAGCACGGGCAGGACGACATAGGCTCCGTGGCCGACGCCCCACTTCGCAAGGGTCTGCCCCGTGTCGGCCGCAGGAACATCTGCCAACTCGGGAACGCGGTCGCTCACGCGCAGGATGCCGCCCACGCCGGCCACCGAATTCACCACAAATTTGCGCGTCTCCAAATCCGCCCGCTTGAGTTCCCATTGCAGGGCATGATTCACCACGCGGACTGGATATTCCGCATTCTCGAAAACGTTGTGAATCGCCTTGCGGGCGGGGGATGGCAGCACGAATTCGTAGGCTTTGGAAAACGGGCGCAGGACATAGTTGTAGAGCTGGTGGTTGAACCAGAATGTGCCCCGGTTCACCGGTTCAACCGGGTCGGCGATGGTGGCGACATTGCTGTATTCGTCGAGGTCGTCATCCAGCAGCTCGGGGTTGGCTTTTTTTTGAATTCTGATCGTTGGTTCAACGGCTTCAGTGGCTCGTTTTTGAGCAGGCTTCTGCGGTTTTGCGGCAGGTGCGGGTATGGCCTTGTGTTGTGGAGTTGGAGCGGGCTTCGCAATGGGTTTGACCGGCTTCTGCGGAGCCGGCGAGGGGAGGGGCTCCACAGCGCTTCTCAAGAACAGCGTCCCGTTGGAGTCCTTTGAAAATTTTGCTCCACGGGCCGGGGCTTTTTCGACTCCGTTTTTTGTGATGATGACAATGTCGTTGTTCGACAGGTCGCCCGCCGGTGCCGCATTCAGGCAGGAACTCGTGATGGCGAATGCCGTAAGAAGCGCGGTCAGTCTTTTCATGGTGTGGAGACGGATTTTTTGAGGGCCGCGAGAACGGCCTCGGCTCCGCCTTGCTTGAATTCCGCGTCAAATTGCGTGCGGTAGTTGGCCACCATGCTCACGCCCTCGATCACGACATCCGTGATCCGCCAGCCGTCGATTTCCTCGAGGCGGTAAATGACATTGTATCTGGATCCTTTGTAGAGCGTCGTGGTGGAAACCTCCACGCGCTCGGGGGATGGCGAAGTGGCGGCTTTGTAGGTGATCTCGGGCAACTCGCCGGGGGTGAATTTGCCCGAGTAGGTGCGAATGATCAGCGTGCTGAAGAGTCGGATGGCTTCTTTTTGTTGATCGCTTGTGAACTGCCTCCACCCGGGCCCGACAGCTCGGCGTGTCATGGCATCGAAGCTGATAATCTTTACCAAAAGCGGGCGCGCACTCTCGGCGAGCGCACTGCTATTCGGTGCGGACTTGGCGATGCCGACGACCTCGTTAACCGATTTTTTCAAAAAATCCTCCGCAGCGGCGGGTGAGGATGCGGACGATTGGGGAATGACTGCCAGAAAGGTCAGGGCGAGGAGAACGGAGAATTTTTTCACAGGGGCGGATTATTTTGTTTCCTTTTCGTCTTTGTCAACGGCGCCAAATGCCATTTTGCCGATCAGCGATTCGAGGTCTACGGCGGATTCGGTGAGAGTGATGCGCGTGCCGGGCTTCAAAAAAGTCTCATCCGCTCCAGGCAACAAGGCGACGAACTTGTCCCCGATCAGGCCTGTCGTTTTGATCGATGCCATCGAGTCGGTCGGCAGTTGCAGTCCTGAAAGAACCCGCATGGTGACAATGGCGCTGAAATCCGAGGGTTCGATGCGCACCGCCTCCACTCGGCCGACTGTGACGCCGGCGACCATCACGCTGCTCCCGGGGTGGAGTCCACCGGCATTGGTAAAGCGCGATTCGATGAGGTGGGTGTCGCCTCCGAGTGATGAGCCCGTTCCGACTTGAATCGTGAGGTAGGCGATGGCTGCGATTCCCAGCAGCACAAAGAGGCCAACGGAAAACTCGAGTTTTGTGTTTTTCATAAATTCAGGATGTCGGGTGGCTGTGTCGTATTTCCGCCAACGAATCGGCGAGCGCCTGGGCGCTGTCGCGGAAGAGCGACACAACCGGGTTGGTGGATGCGGAAAATTCGCTTGGCGTGCCCACAAAGGCAATCCGTCCTTGGTTCAACAGGGCCACCCGATCGCTCGCGACCAGCGCCTCGGGCACATCATGGGTCACGATGAGCGCCGTGAAATGGAAGTGGCGCTGGTATTTGGCAATCATGGAAAAAACCGCAGTCCTCCGCAGCGGATCGAGTCCGGCGGTGGGCTCGTCAAAAAGCACAATCTCCGGGCGGGTGACGATGGCCCTCGCCAAGGCCAGGCGCTTTTGCATGCCGCCGGAAAGTTGGGCCGGGTAGTGGTCGAGAAACTCTTCCATCTCCAATTGACGCAGGGCATCGCGGCTGCGGCTCAGGATTTCCGGTTTGCCGAGAGTGGTCGTCTGCTCCAAAGGCAGCGCCACATTTTCGAGAGCCGTGAGCGAGTCGAAGAGGGC
>JBJTGE010000001.1:0-2975 GCA_046093785.1 Spartobacteria bacterium | reverse complement strand
TGCTCGGTGTTGGGCTTTTAATTTTTCTGGCGGTCTGGTCGGCAGCGGCACGCCTGCCCTACCGGCGGGCGATGCTGCTCTTGGTTGCCGTGTCACCGATCCTTGCACAGGGATTACCGCTCGGTCGGCCCGATCATCAATCGCTGCTCGTGCTCTTGCTTGCCGTGGCTTTGGCCGCAGAGGTGGAGATATGGAGAGGCAGGGTAAAAGCCTGGCGGTATGTCTCGGCAACCGCATGGGCATTGGCTCTGTGGGTTTCGTTGTTCGAGCCGCTGATCCTGCTCGGAGTGGTTCTGCTTGCAAGGTGGCTTTGTCGAGCCCGCATTTCGCAGGAGGAGGTGAAGAACACAGGCGGCGCCGTTTGGCCTGTGGCGCTCTTCATTGGAATTTTTGCACTCACGCTCTGGATCGATGGATGGCGCGCAGCCGGCTTCCATCCAGCCTTTGCGCGCTGGGCCTTGAATATCGGTGAACTCCGCAGTGCGGGTTGGGGAGGTGTTTTTTCTTGGTGCGGATGGCTCCTCGCAGCCGCCCCCGTGCTCTTGGCTTGGCGCTGGATTCGAGACCGTGAAAGCCTCTGCGGACTTTGGCTCGCGCTCGTGAGCCTCGCGGCTGGCCTGAGTTTGTATCACGCGCGCTGGGGCTATTTCCTGGCTCTCCTCTTTGCCATGAGCCTGCCGTGGATTTTGCCCTCGCTGCGAAAACCCTGGCTGGCGTGGTTGGTTTTTTTCATCTCGCTCTGGCCCGTCGCGGCAGAGTGGGACAGGAGACTGTATCCAGAAGATGAAGCCTTTCGCGCTCGTGTCGAAAACATCGCCGATGCCGTTGCCCTGCGCGAAGCCGCGCTCAGCCTGCGCGAACGCCCAGTAGGCGGCGTGGTAGCTCCTTGGTGGTTCTGCCCCGCCATCGTCTGGTGGAGCGGTCAACCATGTGTCGGCGGAACATCCCACCAAAGCCTGCCCGGCATTGTGGAGTCGTGTGAATTTTACATCGGAGAAGAGCCTGATCCGGAATTCCTCCAAAAACGCAAAGTGGTCTATCTTTTGGTCTACGAACCCGACCGCCTCATCTCGAATTCCGAGCAAATCCTCGGTCGGTCAGCTACTGGTCCCACCATTGCCGAGCGTCTTTACGCAACCCGTGAAGGGCCTCCAGCCGACCTAAAAAAGATTTTTGCAAACCGTTTCTTTAAAGTTTACGAAGTCGCGCCGTAGCGAAAGCGGCTTTGCGATTTCAAAAGATCCGAGAGACCGCGCGTCAGACCGCTGCAACCTGCGTGACAGGCGAGGAATCTCGGCGACTCAGCCTCAAGGCCGCGCAGGCAAGGTCATAATCGCACTGCAATCCCAGAAAAAAGCCTGGCGAAACGCCCAAGGCTCTGCCCAGCAAGATCGAGGTTTCTGCCGTGATCGTCCTTTTGCCGCGAACAATTTTTGAAATACGCGCCGGGCCGCAACCCATCTGCCGCGCCAGTTCGCGCAGGCTCAATCCCAAGGGTTTTAGAAATTCTTCTTGTAGGATTTCTCCGGGGCGATTTTCAGCAGGACCGAGCGGAATTTGAGGAAGCTTTTTCATGGTTAATGATAATCTACAATCTCGACCAGCGATGGCCCCTCTCGAGTCCATCGGAAGCAAATTCGCCATTGGTCATTGATTCGTATTGAGTATTGCCCCGCTCGGTTGCCTTTGAGCGACTCCAAGCGGTTGCCGGGAGGAACACGGAGGTCTGTGATGTTGAGCGCTTGATTGAGCATCTGGAGTTTTCGCAGGGCTGGCTTCTTGATTGTGGAGAATTTGGTGGATTTTCCGACCTGCCAGAGGCGGGCTGTCTCTTTGCAGTAAAAATCCACTATCACTTTTTTAGTGTATCGCAATACGATACAGTTGCCAATAAAAAGTCGTGTGACAATCCTCGCTTGGAATGTTATCGAAACATGGTGTGCGGCCTCTATAACAGGCCAATCAGCGTCCTCATAGCTCAAGTGGATAGAGCAGGGCTCTCTATCTTAAGGCTTTACGGAGATAGTTTTCCTACTGAAAATACAATTAAACACTTGACCGCACATGGGTGGATGGTCTAATTTTTGGTCTAACTAAAAACAACGACTTATGGCCTGTGTCTGGAAACATGATTCTCTGAATACGCCCTACTGGGTTGCCCGCTTCACAAACCACGATGGCAAGCGGGTAAACCGCTCGACCAAGATGACGAACCGCCAGAAGGCTCAGGCGCTCGCGGATCGGTGGGAGGCTGCAGCAAAGCTCGCGGGACGCAGGGAGCTTGTTCAAGCCGCCGCCGTGCGGGTTCTCGATGAATTGATGGCCGCCACGCTTGGCGAGGAGATGAAGCGGGATTCTATCGGGGACTACTTCCTCAAGTGGATGAACGAACCCGGCAAGCACGGCAAGAGGTCGGATGCCACGCTCAAGGCTTATACAACGCAGATCAGCGGCTTTCTCGCCCACTTGGGGGAGGAGCGTTCAATGGCTTCAATTACCTCGCTGACGGCTGCGGAACTCGAGGCATGGCGAAACGCCGAGCTTCGTTCCGGCAAGAGCGCCAAGACAGCCAACACGGCGGTTGCCACGCTCCGAGCCGCTCTGGAGAAGGCCGTCCGGCAGGGGGTCATCCTGCACAATCCCGCCAAGGCCGTGGATCGGATCGAGGTCGCAGGGGACGAGAAGATGCCGTTCACCCGCGAAGAGGTGGCGTCTCTCTTGAAAGCGGCAGGGAATACTGATTGGCGGGGGATGGTCGCCATTGGCGCTTTCACAGGCGCTCGACTTACAGATGCCGCCGGGATGACTTGGGGGAGCGTGGACTTGGTTAAAAAGACCCTGTCTTTTGTGCCGAAGAAGACGCAGAAGACCGCACCGAAGCCGCTTGTCATCGCCATGCACCCGCAGCTCGCCGAGGTTCTGAATGGACTGCCAGCAGGGATCGGCAAGGCTCCGCTTTTCCCGACTCTCCACGG